>JANMYZ010000621.1:0-4585 GCA_031382605.1 Planctomycetota bacterium
GGAATCGTGATGGTGTCGACGACGTAGGCGCCTTTGCCCGTTCCTTCTTTCAATTCCGTCGTCAGAGGTTTGCCCCATCGCGGCGCACCGCCCTTGGTGTGAACCGATAAATCTGCTGGAGCCGATTTAACTGATGCCGCCGCTACGACTTTCGCCACGGTCGCCACCGCCTGATCTTTAGCACCACGCGCATAAGCGAGAACGAACGAACGTGGTTTGCTGTCCGCCGCAAGCGTCAGATGCAGTCGTCCAGCGGATGCCTCCAGCTTCGCGCCCGTTGGATCACCGATGAGCGACACCGCCGTCATCACCTCAGCACCCAGCGTTGCCGTCGTGCCGGCCACGACCACGTCGCCCTTTTCTTCTGCCACCAACATGGTCAGCGCTTCATTGGTAGAACTGACATTGATCCGACGCAGGACCGCGCCATCGAGATACGTCGGTGATTCGAGCACCGCTGCGCTGCCAACCGTGTACGACAACACCACCGTCGAACCATCGAGATAGATTCCTTTCCACTTCGCCCAGTCGGCCGGCAACGGGCCTTGCTTGGCGGTGCGTGGATCACTGAAGCTGCCGCCCTTCGCCCAACCAGGACCAGGATTGGTGCCGAAAATAGGCTCATTTGTCACCACGGGATGGCCCTCAATGCCATCGCGTTGACGCGGCATTTTTAAATAGCCACCATCCCAGGCACACGACACGCGCATCAATTCAGTATCAAAACACAGGTTTGCCTTGCCGTCGTCAACCAGTTTCACCACCACGCCTTTATAGGCGTAATTACTCGGCGTCGGAAATGAGGCCTCAACGGTATACGTGCTAAACGGGCCATATTCGGCCCTGACCTTTGTCGACGCTTCGCTCGGACGTTTTTCCCAAGCGGCTTTATCAAAGGCGATGGCCTCGCTGCCTTTGACATGGAATAGCGCCTTGCGCGAAATGGGACTATCGTCCGATTCGCCAGGCAGCGTCCACCACGCGACGCAGCCTGCGCCACCGCCGCCCTGCACATACTCAATCAGAATCGTGTGTTCGCCCGTCGTCAGTTGAGTCTCGCCAGTCTGACGATGCATCGCATGAACACCGCCATTATTCACCACCACTTTCCCATCAATGCTCAAGCGCGAGCCGTCGTCGGAATCCAAAGCAAATTTATAAAGACCCGGCGCGGTGATCTTCAGCACACCACTCCAACGAGCGTAAAAATTGGTCGTCAACCGCGTTCCATAAAAATCACCTTCGTTCACTTCATCAAACGCAACCCGCGGTTCAATCCGCACCAAAGTCGGCTGCCGATCAGCGGCGATGATTGGAAACGTACTTGGATTATCGATGGTAAAAAATTCACCGACTAAACCCGGCTCAAGCTCTGCCGCGCCCGCCATCAGCGCCGTAGATAATAATGTTGCGGAACAAAACTGGCGTAAAGAGCAGAGCATAAGCGATCCTGACGAGTGACGAGGTGAAGATCTGACCAAACCCAACGAAAGCGATTTCATCGCGGTAAGCGCGGTAAGCGCGCCGGAATTTATGCGGCTAAGCATGCTTGCCAGCAGGGACTCGCTGCTGAACCAGGATGCCTGGTCCATGCGAGTAACACCTAGCAACCAAACCAGCGAAGACCGCCGCAGACATCCGCTCACGTTCATCCCGAAATACTGAGCGGCCACACCGGCAACGCCCACACCCAAGCGTACAAATAAAACAACCCCACGTAGAGCAGCGCATGCACCAAGATCAGCGGCGTCGGTACGGGAATGGCTTGAACGACTTCATGCGTTTTCAGAAAACTGCGTTTCACCACCGCGCGAATCACCAACAGCAATACGCCCAAAACCCCAAGCGTGCAGCCCATGATCCACAGCACTTTGCCATAGTGCGGCCACGCCAAATGGGTCACCTGCCGCTGAATTAATTCCTGCACCACGCCAACGGACAGAATGACCTCGCCCGTCAACAAAGCGCGATGACGCAACCACGACGGAATCCAACTCGAACTTTTTTTCTTCGCCATGGCGGCGGGATAATTGCCACCGTCACAAAATCGGGAAGTCAGGAAGTTCGGAAGCCTCGGTGGGTCTGACTTGGTCTGGCTTAGGGCTGTGCTGCGTTTGATGGCGGTTCAATCTCATTAGAGAGCCAATCGAATGAAATCGAACAGGAGACGCGGAGACGCGGAGGATGAGAAATATGGTGAGAGAGATGAGGAACAGATGCATGCGGCTAAGAAATGGCGTTTCCCTCCTCCCATCTCTGCGTCTCCGCGTCTCCTGTTCGATTTTATTCCCGCCTGGTTTGGTCCTTGGCCGGAGGAAAACGCCACAGAGCCGTATAAAGGCCTCGTGCCTTTCCGAGGTCCAAAAGGCTGATACATCCCGCGCTCCATGTTGACCAAGCGCGTTATTGTCTGCCTCGACGTCCGGAATGGGCAAGTCACGAAGGGCATCAAGTTTCAAGGCAACGTCGACCTGGGCGATCCGGTGGATTACGCTCGGCGCTATGATGAACAAGGCGCTGATGAATTGGTGTTTTACGACATCACCGCTTCGGCGGAAAAACGTGGGCTTTTTCTTGAGGTCGTGCGGCGAGTCGCGGAAGCCATCTTTATTCCCTTTTCGGTCGGTGGTGGAATTCGCTCGGTCGATGCGATGCGTTCGGTGCTGTTGGCTGGCGCTGAAAAAGTTTCGCTGAACTCACCTGCGGTTCGCGATCCGTCACTGCTGACCGCCGGTGCTCGTGCCTTTGGTGCGCAATGTGTGGTGCTGGGCATGGACGTGAAAAAAGTCGCGCCCTCTACCACGATTCCTTGCGGCTATGAAGTGGTGATCGACGGCGGTCGCACCGCCACCGGCAAAGACGCGCTGGCCTGGGCCAAAGAAGCGGAGGCTTTGGGTGCCGGAGAAATTTGCCTGAACGCCATCGACACGGATGGCGTGCGTAATGGCTATGAACTGACGATTACCCGACAAATCGCTGACGCGGTGCGCATCCCGCTGATCGCTTCTGGCGGCGGCGGAACGCCACAACATTTGATCGACGCGCTCGCCAGCGGCCCACTTGGCGGGCACGCTGACGCGGCTTTGATTGCCAGCATGGTGCACTACGGCGATTACACCGTGCGCGATATTAAAGCTCAGATGCACCGCGCTGGAGTGCCCGTACGGCTTGATGCGCGTTTAGATTCTCACCTTAACGGAGTGCGGTAATGTTACGAATCCTTGAAATACCAGCGGCTTCGCGTGGCGTCTTGCGCTTCTCTCTTCTATTGCTCTTGGCGATCAGCAGCGTGTCGCATGCAGTGGAAACCAAGCCAACGCCGACAGTCCCTGCCTCCACCAGCGATAAAAAAACACCAGCTGCGCCCGTCGATTCGGAAACGGCGCGCAAGGCTGAAGCCGCCGCTGATGCCTACCTCCAACAGGCCAACGCGCGGCCAGACCCGCTCGCTGAAGTCGCGCTGGCCGACATCGAGATTTTACTCATCAAAGCGCACGCTTTTCTTGAGGTCAGCCAACCGCTGAAGTCCGGTGAGTGCTACCTTGGCGCTATTGCGAAGCGCAAAACCATCGACGAAACCCAACGCCACATCCTGGGCAAACGTTTGGCCAAAGCCGACGCCGATCTGATTGCGGTGTCGCGTCTCTTGCTTGATCAATCAGCGTTTAACCTGGGCAATCCGCCCGCTGAAGCCGCTGAACCTCCGGCGAAATGACCCACGCCCGCCCGCAGAGGGCTGTGGCCCAGCTTGTGCTTAGGCCATATTCGTCACGTCACAGTGACCCAATTCTGCTCCCTGAACGCACTCCACCATTCCTGCTTAAGCGATCCCTCCATGGCCACGGCGAAACGCGATTATTACGAAGTCCTTGGTTTGGCGAAGGGCGCCAGCGCTGACGAAATCAAAAAATCGTATCGCAAGCTGGCCATGCAGTTTCACCCGGATCGCAATCCCGGTGATAAAGGCGCCGAAGCCAAATTCAAAGAAGCCGCCGAAGCTTACGAAGTGCTGTCGAACGACGATAAGCGCCAGCGTTATGACCAACATGGTCACGCCGGCGTCGACGGTATGGGGCACGCCGGTGGCGGCTTCAATTCGATGGAAGACATCTTCGCGCAATTCGGCGATGTCTTTGGCGGCGGCTCGATCTTCGACCAGCTTTTCAGCGGCGGTGGAGGCGGACGCCGTGAAGCCGCGAATCAAGGTGCCAGCCTCAAGCTCGGTTTAGAAATCACCTTCCGTGAAGCGATGGCAGGATGCTCCAAAACCATCGATTTGAAGCGCAACGAAAACTGTGAAACCTGCCTTGGTTCGGGTGCCAAGCCCGGCACCAAACCGGTGACTTGTCGCCTGTGCCAGGGCCGTGGTGTGGTTCGTCAGGGACAAGGTTTGTTCGTTTTGCAAACGGCCTGTCCGCAATGCGCTGGCCAAGGTAAAACCGTCGCTGATCCATGTCCCGCCTGTCGTGCGCAAGGCACCGTCCCGAAAAAAGTCACCATCAAAGTTCGTATCCCCGCTGGCATCGAAGACGGCAGTCGCCTGCGCGTCGGCGGTGAAGGCGAGGCCGGCCGCGAAGGCGGGCCG
>JANMYZ010000641.1:0-2395 GCA_031382605.1 Planctomycetota bacterium
CACTTCACCTTCGGGCCAAGGAATTTTTCACGAATGCGTCGGGCGCCCGCAAAAAGTGCTGCCTGAGCCGCGCTTCCCGGTTCGACGTCGAGTAACTCACGCGCCTGGCCGGCGGTTATCTCCGCACCGGCAAGGACCTCGTCGGTGAGCTTGGCGATGGCAACAGGATCAGTGGCAAGGCTGGATAAGGTCGTAGACATGGGTCGGGATAATGACAACCGTTCGGGAGTGCGGAAGTCCGGAGGCGGGGAAGTCTTTTTAGCTGAGACGCTGTCTGGAAATACAGAATTGAACAGGAGTGCGCAAAGACGCAAAGACGCAGAGAAGAAGGATGGTCAGATTCGATAGAAGACCGTGGTTTTTGAATTTTTGGTCTTTAAACTGGCTCTGTGCCTCCGCGTCCTCCTGTTAAATCTGCCTTTCCAGACAGTCTCTTAGTACTTGAACGAACCAACCACGCTGGTGAGTTCGCCTGCCGAAGTCGCCAGGTCACCGGCGGCTTGTTCGGTCTGCTTGGCGCACGAAGCCGTGCTGTCGACCGCGCCGGTCATTAACTCGACGGTTTGATTGATCTCGTTGGTCTTGGTCACAGCGCCATTGATTAATTGACTCATCTGCTGGGTGGTCGCCGTTTGCTCTTCGACGGCACCAGCAATCGACACCGTCGACTGGTTGATCTGATCGATGACTTTACTGATACGTCCGATGGCGTCTTGGGCGCTCGTGCTGTCGCTCTTAATCGCACCAATGCGTGATTGAATGTCGGCAGTCGCGCCAGCCGTTTGTTTGGCTAAATTTTTCACTTCCTGGGCTACCACGGCAAATCCTCGGCCGGCTTCACCGGCTCGGGCGGCTTCGATCGTCGCATTGAGCGCCAACAAATTGGTCTGGGCCGCCACTTTTTCAATCATGGTTAACACTTCGCCAATCGATGCCGTGCTCGCACTGAGGCGGCCAATGGTTTCGCTGGCAGTGCGCGCTTCTGCTACCGCTTCTGTCGATATTTTCGCTGCCATTTGTGAATTGCCGGATATTTCGCGAATGGAACTGACCATCTCTTCGACAGCGGCGCCGACCATCATCATGTCGCTGGTGACTTCTTGCGAGACTCGATGCGCGGTCTGAGCGCTATTGCGGGTCACCCCGGCATCCGCAGCAACCTGACGGGAAAGTTTATCAAGCTGGCCTGAAGCGCCGCTCACTTTGCCGGTGTTCATACCGACTTTCTGAATCAACGCCTGAAGATTATCGAGGAAAAGATTAAAGGCCGCTGCCAATTGCGACACCTCGTCATTGGGGATCTTGCCCGATGATCCGGTTGCCAGCGGAATACGTCGCGTCAAATCACCATTTCCCTGGGCGATTTCACTCAAGTGCCCGCGCAAAACATCCAATGGGCGGACCACCATGCGCTGAATAATCAAAGTGAGAGCGATAAATGAAATGATCAGCACAACAATCATCGTACCTAAGCTGATCAACAATTGCCAATGTGCCGTTTTACTAACGCCGCTCAGCACATCTCCCAGGTCATCACGTACCCCTTCGAGAGCGGTCTGAATCTCTGCGGATAAATCCGTCGTGTTTTTTTGCATCTGCACGCCTGATACCTTGATTTCGTCGGAACTCTCACCGCTAGCCATGCGCTTATACAGGGCCATGGCTTTCGCATGGGTCTCAACGATCTTGTTCGCCAGTTGGCTCAACGCGTCACGTCGCGATGTCGGTAGCCACGATTGCGTCGCGATGTCATCAAGTCCCACCTTTACTATATCAATCGAAGTCTGCGCGGCATCTAAGCTGACTGGTTCTCCTTCGAGTACGGCCGCCTGATAACTGCTAAGCGCACGGGTAAATTCCGTGCGCAGTTCGTACATTTTCAACGTCGCTGGCAGCGCCGCGATCCGAGCAGCGTCGAGCTTCACCGACGATTGATGACCAAGCCAAGCACCAACCATCACGGTCAGCATATAGCCAACCAGTATGATGGAGACACCCGACCAGATACGTGCTGAAATCCGCATGTGACATGCCTTTGCTGCTAATAAAATCGCGAAAGCTTACCCTATAAAAAGATCGAGCGAAACAGGGGATTGAGCGTCACCGACCAAACGACGATACACATCCCGCCGAAGCCAGGACCAAAGGTTCATCATCGATCCAGCGAACAACAAGCCAGCGCGCCAGATTATGAAAAAACCTCATGCAGCCTTGGTACGCCGCATGAGGTTTCGCTCATTCAAAGATATTCATCAAATGATTATTTGGCCGGAACTGCTTTCACGCCATCTTTGACCTTGCCGGCATCGGCATAACCAATGGATCCGGGGGTTTTGGCAACAAAAGCAACGAGTTCATCTTCGCTGCCGACTTGTTCCGGCATCGAACCCTTACC
>JANMYZ010000649.1:0-3885 GCA_031382605.1 Planctomycetota bacterium
CCTGGACCATGGCGCTATCGTGCGGCGTTTTTGGCGGAGCCTTAGGTTGGTTTCTCTATCCACTGATTTCAGCGGTGCAGTCAGCGGTACTGGCGGCCACCTTCACGTTTGTTGGAATGCAAATGATGGCTCCGACTATGCCGGCATTGTGGTATGGACTCGCTTGCGGCATGGGCGTTACGGCAGCGATGATTGGCTGGGAAACAGCGGCGATTTCCGCTATTTTTCACACCGTGATGATCGGTTACCTCGGCGTCCTTGAAGGCATGGTGATCATTTGCAAACCAACAACGATTAATGAACTGCTGTTACTTGCTGTGGTGGTGGGAGGAATCGTCATTCCCATCGGAGCGTTGATTCAATGGCGTGCGCACCAACGCTCGCTCATCTCGGAATAGAACCTAAAAAACAACCCGTTTGATGAGGCTCATTTTGCATCTTCGTATTTATCCTAGTCCTTTCCCCTTTGCGTCTTGGTGTCTTGGCGGTGGAAGTTTGCATTCCAAAGGTTTTCCATGTTGATCAATTCCCAGGGTCTGCTTGTGCTCAGCGTTGAAGCGTTAAGACCATATCCATGCCAGTTGTCACCACCGTGATCGACGCCGCGACGAAAGAAGCTCGCCTGATTGCGGTGCTGCAATCGTATCAGCAGGTGATGGTGGCGTTTTCTGCCGGGGTCGATTCCAGTTATTTGCTCGCGATGGCACATGCCGTTCTTGGCGAGCGCGTGGTCGCCGTCACTGCGGATAGTCCCAGCTTAGCGCGCACCAGTCTGGCCGAAGCCGAAGCGTTTTGTCGCGAGCGCGATATTCGCCATGTGATCGTGCCAACCGATGAATTTGAGCGCGAGGAATATCTCGCCAATGACGGACGGCGTTGTTATCACTGCAAGTCAGCGCTGATGCGGGCGATGAATGGTTTGGCCGCTGCCACCAAACACGATCGCGGAGCGACCGCATTGTTGATTGGCGCCATCGCCGATGATCTGGGTGATTATCGCCCAGGCATGCAAGCAGCGGGCGAAGCGGGAGCAGGTTGGCCATTAGCTGATCTTGGTTTCACCAAAGTCGACGTGCGTGAGCGTTCGCGCGCACACGATCTAGCGACCTGGAATCGCGCTGCCGAACCCTGCCTATCCAGTCGCGTGCCCTACGGCGAACGGGTTACCGTCGCTGGCCTGCGCATGATCGAACAAGCCGAAGCGGTGTTGAAAAGCCTTGGTTTTTCCGTGTGTCGCGCGCGTCATCACCAAATCGGCCAAGACCGTGGCTTTCTCTGCCGCATCGAAGTACCTGCCGCCGACCTGCCGCGTCTGGTGACGCTGCGTGAACAAGTGGTGCCAGCCATCCGTGCTCTTGGCTACACCAACGTGACCATCGACCTCGCTGGTTTCGTCAGTGGTGGATTTAATTCCTTACTTGCCACCACGCCAACCTCTGCACGACAAACACTAGGCGAAATTCCATGACCGACACGCTCAATCTCGACTTCGATCGTCATCGCCGCCAGGGTTACCCCGAGGTGGTTTTTGGTTCAGGAAAAACCGTAAATGAAATACTCGCCGCCGCGACACGTTTGGTGGAAGCGCACGGCCAAGTCCTGGTGACGCGCGCCTCGCCCGAGGCTCTCGCTGCGTTACAAGACACCCTGCCAAAAGGTCGCGTTCATCCGCGCAGTCATTGTTTCAGCTACGGCGATCCGGTGCCGACCACTGGTCCCGTTGCCGTCGTAACCGCTGGCACCAGCGATGAACCCGTGGCAGAGGAAGCCTCCGTAACGTTGGCGGCTCGCGGCGTTAAAGTCGAACGCTTCCGCGATAGCGGAGTTGCTGGCCTGCATCGCGTGCTCAAACATCTCGACGCGATTCGTCAATGTGTCGCCGTGGTCGTGGTCGCCGGCATGGATGGCGCGCTGCCGTCGGTAGTCGGTGGTTTAATCGATATTCCGCTGATCGCCTGTCCGACTTCCGTCGGCTACGGCGTCGCCACCGGCGGCCACACCGCGCTCAACACCATGCTCGCCAGCTGTTCCCCAGGCGTCACGGTGGTGAACATCGATAATGGCTTTGGTGCAGGTTTTGCAGCAGCGACCATT
The DNA here is from genome assembly GCA_031382605.1 of Planctomycetota bacterium. GTDB lineage: Bacteria > Planctomycetota > UBA11346 > UBA11346 > UBA11346 > BOG-1363. Next base: position 2,095 of record JANMYZ010000649.1, read on the forward strand.
GCGCAGTTGGTGGCGCGAAAAATGGCGGAGGAAAAGAACGACGCAAAGGAAAGCTAAGCTATTCGCAAGATGGAGTCGCGAAATTTCTCCGCTCTCAGTCTATCTCCTTGCATCAGCTACAATCGATCGGCTCGCCGGTTTCCTTAACGTTTGCCTAAAGTTGACGCGATTGAGCGAGCCGCCTTGGCGGCGGAAAAAATCGCCGATAATATACCAAGTCATCATGGTCATTTCGCGGAGGGCTATACCTGCATCCATGACCAGATGAACGAGCCATTGGCTCGGTGAGTGATTGCTCGAATGACAGGAATTCCAAATGGGTTGACCTCCCGCCATGTGGTGTTTTTTTGTCAGCGTTAAGCACACCGATGCGAGCATGCCCTTATCAAGCGCCTCTTTTGATTCCGCATCCATTTCATTATCGCGCGCTAAAAGGTAGGCCTGTCGAATCGCTGTGGGCGAATAAATACCATAACCGGTAACGGCGACGATCAGCGAAGCCATGCGCCAATCGAAAAGAGAAATAAACTTAGGGGCGCGTGATTCAAAAATTCCATTTAAGCGTAATCCATGTGCTAAAATCCTGAGCCGCAAATAACGTAATGCCCGGTCTAGGCGCTTAACCACCGCTGGTTGCGAAATGGAGTAACGCTTCGCGACTTGTTCCTGCGTCATGCCCAAGAAAAAATGCAAACAGATAACGTCACGGTCTTGTTCTTCCAGTTCGGCAATGCAGGTGTGCAAGAGCTGGTGTTCGTCGCTATCTAGAACAAGAGCATGTTCCTGGCTCGCGGCATCTTCATCGATGGCTTTGGCACCACGAAGATTTTCGTTTTCTCTTAATAACTGACGTGATTCATTCAACGCGCAGGTATAAAGCCACGAGCCAAGATTAGAATGTACCGTATATGCTTGGCGGGCGAGTTTTATGAAAGTTTCTTGCATGGCGTCATCCGCCGTTTGACAGCGTCCGAGTACGCGCTGGCAAATACCCATGACCATCGGGCGATACGCATGCAGAAGTTCTTGAAAGGCATCATTGTCTGCACTGCGCACCCAGCGATTCAATGCGGTCGTCGTATCGATCATAATCGGGGAGATGCGGCCTGTCGGTTCTTCTATAACCATGAACGACAAGTTAGAAGTATGCGTGTCTCACTCAAGCAGAAGCACGTGCGAGCGCTTATGAAGATAACGACGACTTATTTCCTGCGTTTTTGTCGTTTTATAATGCTTTTTCGCAAAAGTTCTGGGACTGACCATGACGACAAGTCCACCGCTGGCGACAAGGTCTCTTCGTTCGCTGGCTGGGTAAACTCATCACTTTGCCTAGCTTCGGCCGTTGGTTCGCTTGGTGATACACGCGTGAATCGTCCGCCAGCACTCGGTTATATCATCGATGCCACGTGCATCTCCCACCTGAACAGGGGGATTCATGCGACCACCATCTATTTTTTACCAACGCTTTTCGCGGTTGTTAGCCGCACTCATGATGATCGTCGCTTCGGCGGCGGCGATAGCGCAGGAGCAACCTCAGTCGGCGGAGCCAGCGTTTATCCAGGTGGTGAAAACGGATAATCCTGACGCTTCCGGTCCCACACAAATGACATTGCCGTTGGAGCCGGCGACCGTTTATGACGTTACGATCAACCTAAACGCGGCAGTCGGAATTCAAACTTCCACCGCAAAGACGCAAAGACGCAAAGGAAAACAAGGATTAGACTCGAAATTTAGGTGACCGATAGCTTCACCAAATGAGTGAACTTCTTTTTTGTTCTAAGTCCTTTGCGC
>JANMYZ010000656.1:0-7101 GCA_031382605.1 Planctomycetota bacterium
CCGGATGGTGCAGCGGATGGATGAGTCAGGGACAGGGATGGTGTGGCTGGTCGAGTGAACCGAAGGACAGCGATGGATCGAACACAGAGCACCAGAGCACCAGAGTCGAAAGAGATTTGGCTTCTCGTACACGGCCACCCGTGGGGCGATCGCTCGGCCTTGGCGAATCCTCTGGGGCTCTGGTGCTCTGTGTTCAATCGCTGGATTTTGACTGATGTGATCGCTGGGTAGCGATGAGTGGAATGCTGCACGCGGCAGCAAACCATTCGCGCCCAACAAGCAGGCCCCGTCGTTCGTCACCACGGGGCCGACAAGGCCGTGCGCTGGCCACACCCAGCGCACGGCGGAAAGCGTTGAATCTTACTTCTTCGGACCGCCGGTTGGCGCTGGGTAGTCGCCCTTGGGCCACAGGTAACTGCTATAGCTGTCAGGTTTCACCAAACCCTTGGACTGCCAGACGATCTTGAACTGGCCATCCTTGAGCACTTCGCCGATGTAGACCGGCTTGTAGGTGTGCTGGTTCTTCTCATCCATCTTCTTCTTGCCGCCCGGAGCATCGAATTCGAGGCCGTAGACCGCAGCGCGGACCTTGTCGACTTCAAAGCTCTTGGCTTTCTCGGCGGCGGCTTTCCACACGTAGACGCCGAAGTAGGCGGCTTCGATGGGATCATCTACCACGCGGTCTTTGCCGTATTCTGTTTTGAAGGCAGCGGCAAAAGCTTTGTTCGCTGGCGTATCGACCGACATGAAATAATTCCATGCGGCAAGATGACCGACGAGCGGCGGAACGTCCATCGCGCGCAGTTCGTCTTCAGCAACTGAGAACGCCATCACTGGGCATTCGGCAGAGGTCAGGCCCTGATTGGCAAATTCTTTATAGAACGGCACGTTGGAATCGCCGTTGATGGTCGAGAGCACGCAGGCTTTACCGCCAGCGGCGAACTTCTTGATGTTGCCAACGATGGTCTGGTAATCTTTGTGACCGAAATTGGTGTATTCCTCAGCGATGTTGGCTGCGGGCACGCCCTTGGCCATAAGGAACGCCTTCAGCACTTTGTTCGCCGTGCGCGGGAACACGTAGTCGGTGCCCAGCAGGTAGAACTTTTTGCAAGCGCCGCCTTCTTCGCTCATCAGGTATTCGGCAGCGGGCACGAGCTGCTGGTTAGGCGACGCCGCGGTGTAGAACACGTTGAGCGACTGCTCTTCGCCTTCGTACTGCACTGGGTAGAACAACAAGGCGTTGTTCGATTCATAAACCGGCAGCACCGACTTGCGGCTTGACGAGGTCCAGCAGCCGAAGGTCACGGCGACCTTGTCCTGCGTCACCAGTTGCTTGACTTTTTCAGCGAACAAGTCCCAGTTCGAAAAGCCGTCGACGACCACCGGTTCAATCATCTTGCCGAGCACGCCGCCCTTGGCATTGATTTCTTTCACGGCCAATAACGTGCCGTCTTTGCACGAAACTTCGGAAATAGCCATGGTACCGGACAGCGAGTGCAAAACACCGATTTTCACCGTGTCGGCAGCGGTCATGAGCGAAATCGAACTCAACGAGGCGAGTACGCCAGCGGTGGTGCCACGCAAGAAGGTGCGCAGTTTATGGGAAAGAATGGACATCGAGAGATCTCCGGGGGACGTCCGTGCCGTGAAAATCACGAGGCAGACGGGATGGTTGACCCTGGTGGCAATCCCCGCGCAGGCAGGATTGCAGGCCCATCATGGGCTGACACCGGGCAGACTCACCTCTGCAAACGGAGTGCCGAGTCCGAGAGCTCAGAAAACGGTCCGGAAGTCGATTAACTGTTTCTTCATGTAGCAGATCGGCAAATCGTACGCTCGTCTTTTGAGCGATTGATGGGCGATGTCGCGCAGGTAAACAGACTCTACGGCAATTTTGCTCGCACGGCATGCCATCAGGGAAAAACGCTGGCCGTCAGAATCGCATCGCCTTTAAGTTTTCCGTAAAGATCGACGAGCGCGAATGTTCCAGGGAACAAATGGTTTGGCCGATCAGTCTGCTGAAGATTGGTCCACGTCTGTCTGCCTAGGGCAGTAGCGCTGATGATCGAAAGATCGAAGCCGATGAACTCTCGGTCAGACACGTCAAAGATTTCTTTCAGCGTGACATAGCCCGAGAGCAGCAGTCCGACTTTGTAGCTGTCGGCGCTGCGTTCACCGTAAGCGGTGGCGATGTTCGCCATGTGCTTGCCCGAATAGGGCAGAAAACCAGGCGAAAAGAACGGTTTATCCTGCGGCTTGAACCACACTTGAAAAACCTCGCCATCGAAGCCAAGGCCAGCCAATGCCGAATTTTTGCGCAAATCTAAATACAACGTCAGCGCATCGCCCCTGCCCCAGGGATAATTGTCTTCGTTGCTCTGGAAAAGTTCTTTCTTCTTTACCGAGGCTTCGAACACCAGCCGACGTCCGTCCTTGCGAAACAGGTACGTGCCGAGCGGCTCTCCCTGCGCATCGGCAATCGCTCCGGTGGCTTCTCCGGCTTTGCCATGAATGACCATCTTACGAAAGACATCGACGATGAAGAGCCGCCGAGCGCCGTGGCTTTCCACATCCACCACCATGGTGGCAGACGTTCCGTTGCTTTGTGGCAGCGCATTCGCCGGCAGTTTGATGGTCCAAGAAGTTTTCCCATTCAGTGCCAGGGATTCGCTTCCGCGAAATTTACCCAGGCTCCAGGTTACGGTGGCTGTTGTTGGTGTCGGCGTCGTGAGCGAAAATTCCACGTCGTTGCTGTCGCTCGGAATAATGTTCGAAGATAATGTCAGCTCGACGTCCAACTCTGGCGACGCACTTGCGACCGCTCGGCCGCCCTGCAACGCCCCCGCAAGGTTTAATTGTGTCCACAGACTACGAGCAATCTGGTACTGCCCCCGAGCACACGGATGAACGCCATCCGGTCGCAGCACGGCGAAGCGTGGTAATGATTCTTCGTAACGCTCAAACTCCGATTGGACATCAATGCAAGGCACGGATTCCTGCTGAGCAACCTCGACACACGCTCTGCCCATGGCGGCAAGCAGACGACGCGTGCCCTCGGTCATGAAAATACTGGTGACGGATTCGTCGGTCAGGGTTGGCGTCAGGATAATGACTTCTTTCCCCAGCGCCTTCAGCTCACGAATTAGCGCAACCAGTTTGGCCTTGTACGCAGCAATCTCCGGTTCCACCGGCATTCCGCGAACCCACGAACCGATGATCGCATCGTTCATCCCAATCATCATCGTCACCACATTCGGATCACCGGCGACCACCGTGCCGACCGTGGTTCCAGCCAGCTGCAAACCGCCGTGTCCATTATTTACAAAGCTGACCTTCGCCTGCGGATGAAAATGACGAAAGACCAACTCAGTGACGCTGCCATATATTTTGGCCTCAGTAATACTGTCACCAAAGAACCCAACGCGGTCGCCTTCTTTGAAGAAACAGCTGCTTTCTCCAGCGAATAGACATGAGGTGACCATGGCGAGCAGAGCAACGGTAAAGATGCGCATGATGTAATCCTTGGTCATGGCGGGAAGATGGGCTGTCCAAAAGATGAGAACAGCGTCAGCGTCGCCGGAAAATATCGGCGGTGTTCCAACAAAGAACCCCGGCATTGCTGCCGGGGTTCCAGGTTTCGTCCACAGGGACGGAAGCGATATCAGATGATCAGAAGCTGATCAGGCCTTCGACGGCAACGGTCATGCCGTCGTTTTCGCCAGCAGCGCCATAATCGCCATCGACACCGGTTTGATCAAAGTAACCGACTTCGAAGTTCAAGCCGAACTTGGTGTTGGTCAGTGGGTTGGTCAACAGAGCAACGCCAACGTACAAGCTCTCTTCGGTTTTGGTCGCAGATGTATCGCGGTCGATGGAGACGCATTGAACCAAGCCAGAAACCGACATCGGCACTGGTGCTGCTTCGATGGCAACGTTGCCCAACAGCAAGAATTGCAGGCGGTCGATGCCGTTATTCAGGCTGGCGCCAACAACATTCTCTGAATCGCCGACGGTCAGGTACTGAACTTCAGCACCAAGCGTGACGATCTTGACTGGCTTGATGGTGGCATTGATGCCGACCAACAGCACGTCGCCGCCGAGACCGTTCGTCGGATCTACGCCGCCGAGGTACGTCGTGTCGCCCGATTTCATATCGTAGGCGAGCTCACCGTTGATGCTGCCGAGCTCGTTGGGGAGCTTGAAGGTCAGATCGAGGCCGAAGCCCAGATCGGTGTTTTCACGCGAGCCACTGGGGGCCGACTCGTAGTTCGTGCTAGTGGCATCACTCTTGGTGAAATAACCGTTGGTGACGTGGACCGCGCCTGAAATTGCCGAATCTTTCGGCGCAAAACCCAGGGCAGTACCGAGCACATCGTTGCCGTAGATATCACGGTAGCCAATGGTGTCGGCGTTGATGAACAGGAAGTTATCGCCGGTCGGTTCAGCCGAAATCCAGCCGAGATGATCAATGTACTTACCCATCGACCAGCTGAGGGTGTCGTTGATATTCCAGGTGAAGTAGGCTTCGCGCATGTTGACTGCGTTTGAACCTGGATCGAACCACAGGTTTGCCTTGGCAGAAACTGCGTCAGTGACTTTCCAGGCAGCCTTCAAGCTGGCTGCGCCGCTGAAGCGCAATGAGCCAGCGGCTTCATCTTTGCCAGTGGTGGCAACGTCGGTGGTGTCATCATCGCTGAATTGGAGGACGGCGTCGACCCAACCAGAAAAGGTCACGGCTGGCGCGGTGTCGGCGGCGAAGCCGGCGGTCGAGGTCAGGGTGACGATGGCGAGAGCAGGAACGAGATTGCGAATATTCACGTCTATCCTCCTTAAGGGGATTTTTGACAAGGTTCTGAAGACCCGACCTCTCCCACACAGAGCGGTCGTTCCGTGGGCCAAAAAGGGAAATGCTGTGTGACGGGATGACCCGAGCATTTTCCAACCTGGTCCGCTTGGCAGGCGGGGAAGATGGGGGGCACTCCTTGGTTTTCAATTGCATACTTACTGATCAATCGTCTTCATGACCGCTTAACATGCATACAAAGCCTTGCGTTACAGTATTTTAAATGGTGTGATTCGGTCATTCCGCAAACTGACGGAAAACCTAAAGTACCTCAATAGACTTGTTTTTAGGGCTTTTTCGTTTTTTTCGTCACTACGGCAAATGCCAAGCGCTATCCTGTCCACTAAGTCGCTCACGGCCACTGACTCGTAATGACTTTTTTTCACCGGCGACAGGATGCCCGCGCTACCGGATGCCCTGCTCATCACAAATGCCACGAATGCCACATGAACGCTAAGAACGCTAAGAACGCCATGAACCCTGATCGCGCTGCTGCCACTGCTCTTGCCGCTGACGGCTATACCCTCATCCCGGTGGTTCGCCGTTTGGTGGCCGATGAATTGACGCCGGTCGGCGCCTTAGCGCGGCTGAACGATGAGCCGTATGTTTTTCTTTTTGAAAGCGTCGTCGGCGGTGAACGCGTTGCGCGCTACAGCATGCTGGGTGCCGCGCCGCGTGAGCGCTTGGTTGGCGATCTGCAACACGTCACGCTGCATCGCGCTGATGGCACGCAGGAAATTCTGGCTGGTGATCCTTACGCTGCGGTGCGCAATTACCTGCGCCGTTTTCGCACGCCGCATTTGCCTGGGCTACCTCGTTTTAGTGGCGGTTTGGTTGGATATCTGTCGTACGACACCGTGCGCATGATGGAACCACTTCCTGCGTGTCCGCCGGATGTCCTTGGCTTGCCGGATCTGCATCTGTGCCGCTATGACACCGTTTTAGTATTTGATCACAGCTACAATCATTTATTGCTCATTACGCATTTGGATTTGACCACCGGCATCACCGTCGATCAGGCTTATGACCGCGCCATGATCGAACTGGATGCATTGCAAAAACGCTTGGAAAAACCACACGTTTCGCCGTTGGTAGAGGCCAAGCCAGGAATCGATCCAACCTATCATCAGCACACCTCGAAAGAGCGCTACGAAGTTGGCGTCCGCCGCATTCAAGAATATGTCAAAGCCGGCGATGCTTTTCAGGTGGTGCTCAGCCAACGTCTGACCGCGTCGTGCACGCTGACGCCGTTCCAAGTTTATCGCAGCTTGCGCAGCTTGAATCCAAGTCCGTATTTATTTTGTTTAAAATTAAATGATTCCGCGTTGGTCGGTGCTAGCCCTGAATTATTGGTGCGGGTCGAAGATGGTCGGGTCGCGGTGCGTCCTATCGCAGGCACGGCGCTGCGCGGTGCCACGCCAGCGGAAGATGATCAGCTGGCGAAAGAATTGCTCGCCGATCCGAAAGAACTGGCCGAACACACCATGTTGATTGACCTGGGTCGCAACGATGTCGGACGGGTGTGCAAACCCGGCAGCGTGAAGCTGACGGAGCGCATGGTGATTGAACGTTACAGCCACGTGCAGCACATCGTCAGTCACGTTGAAGGCGATCTGCGCGATGACCTTGATGCGCTCGACGCGCTGCGCTGCTGCCATCCAGCGGGAACGGTCAGTGGCGCACCTAAAGTTCGCGCGATGCAAATCATCGATGAACTGGAACCAGTCAAACGCGGGCCGTATGCGGGCGCCGTCGGTTACCTCGATTTTCGCGGCAACCTCGACACCTGCATTGCTCTGCGCACGGCGATTTTAACCCCAGGAAAAGTCCACGTCCAAGCGGGCGCGGGCGTCGTCGCCGACAGCGTTCCCGCTGCGGAATACGAAGAAACCCTGCGTAAAGCCCGCGCAACGTTGATGGCCATCGCCCGCGCTGGACAGTTTTAACCTATACGCAGCGATAGAACACAGAGCACCAGAGCACCAGAGAAAGAGACATGACGTTATGTCGAAATAGCTGAACAATTTTGGGTGATCGTTAAAAAGAGTCTCACTCTTTCTCTGCTCTGGTTCTCTGGTGCTCTGTACTACTAAGGTTCTATTTCTCCGTGCTATCCGAAGAAATCGCTACACGTACGAAAGAAAAGAAAGCAGGGGAAGGGCTAAACCACAGAGGGCACAGAGGGCGCAGAGAAAGGCAGTTTGATTTTCCTCTGTGCCCTCTGTAGTACTAAGGTTCAAATTCTCCGTGCCATCCGG
>JANMYZ010000695.1:0-3003 GCA_031382605.1 Planctomycetota bacterium
GGCCCACCGACAAACCGTCGGCGATGGTGCGGGCATAAGCGGCGCTGGTGGTCATGAAACGTTGTTCGGCAGTGGTATCAAAGCCGCCAGCAGCACCTGGGGAGGAACGTCCTTCTGGCAGCGTCATCGCTAAACCAGAGACGGTATAAAAACCGAGGGCAAAGGCTTCGCCGTCGGCGGATTTCACCCACGTCATCGCCGGTGCGAAGACCACCACGCTGTCCTCCATGGTGCCGTTCGATGCATTGCCGAGCGCGCCTTGCGGGGCGACCTCGACGCGGCCATTGATGATGTCACTGCTGACATCGACGCGCCCGCTCACGTCAACCAAACTCGCAGGATTGAGCGAGAGCCAACTGGAGTTCTGCGGACTGGCAACACCGGCACCGGCGGTGCCGACTTGAACCGGGCCAGTGCCGATCAGACGCGTGCCCTCAGCCGCGGCAGCGGGTAAAATGCCAAGGATGATCGACCACGTCAGCGTTAGAGAGCGGTGCATAAAACCTTTACTGTGAGCAACGGTGACTAGTTGGGTGACTAGTTGGGTGACTAGTTGCGAGTTCATTTCATGAGTGTGTCGTAAGCAAAGAGCGACCTAACACTAACGAGCCCGGATGATTTTCCAAAGCGTTGAGTCATCGTTTCCTCTACGCGTGACACGCTGAGGAATCATGACGCGCTGGGTTTTCAGCGTTTTCTTTGAGGTACCGAAAATAAAGCATTGGTGCGCGATGAGGAATAATCGCGTGGCGATGCCTGTCGGCTTCTATCAGTTGGTAGATTTTGGCAGGCGTAGCGGTTGCGAGATCGTTGCCGAGATCCAGCATCTGCGCCCATGAAACCTCATGCTCCTGGCGCTGTTGCGAGTTTAGTCTTTGGAATTTTGTCGGTGCTTACCGGCATGGTGCCGTTGCTGGGTTTTTTTCTGGGGATGCTTGCGATCATTTTTTCGCTGCGGGCAAGCGCATCGTTGGCGACGTTGTCAGATGCGTATCAACCCAGCGGCCTGCATACCGCTGGGCTGGTGACCGGAATTATTGGTATGGTGTTCTCAGCGCTTGCGACGTTGTGGGCGCTGATCGTCATCGGTTTGATTGGAGCAATCATTGCCGCCGCTAGCGGACAACCATCACCGATTCCGGTAGCCCCACCGATGTTGTGGTGACGTGCTGAAGGGAACGTCACGAACTGCGGATCATGAGCTCTCTCGGCTGTGTCGCAGCACCAATTAATAGTCGGTGAGCGGTAGCCTGCTCGTTGTCCAGATTACCGAGATTATCACTAACCCATGTTACCCACAAAACGGGGGGAAGTTCACCGAGACTAGAAATCAACTCGGACGTAAGCGGTAAAAGGTGGGGAAAAGTTTCGGAAAAGTCGATGAAATTGAAGTGAATACGACATGTGGTCTTTTAATTAAAGAAAGGCGAGAGGGAGGCGAGCAAAAAACTTGCCCATAGCTGGCTCACGGAATCATAATTCCGGTAAAAAGACCAGCGATAACAATTTGTCCTTTGAGCAGAGATTTCGCGTTATAGTTGACAATGATTACATCGCCAGCCTTGAATCTTGCCCTGCGCAATTCACCTTGAGCTTCAAAATCTGTGACCTCCGCTTTTATCCCGATTTCCTTAATCAAACAGGTATAATAAACCATTTTATGGCCACCTCTTCCTCCTGACTCAAAAAGATTACTGCTGATTATTTCGGCTTCGCTTTTTTCTGTGTAACTAAGTTGCAAAAAGCTGTTGTATAAAAGGGGGCCAATAAGGACAAGGAAGCCGAGAGATAGAAATATTGCTATAATAACTAAAGCACTGCGATCCTTGCGCTTTTGATATGTCTTTGCCATAGCGACCTGCAGCCAGCGATGTATTTACGAATTCGCCGCAGGCGGCTTCGCCACGACGACCTGCGCCGCGCGCACCAGCTGATCTTTCAGCCGGTAACCAGCGCGGAACACTTGCACGATGGTGCCTTTGGGCACGTCGGCGTTTTCGGCTTCGGCTAAGACTTCGTGGACCGCCGGATCGAAGATGCCTTCGCAATTGACCATCTCGATGCCCGCGCCGCGCAGGGCGGTGGCGAGGTTCGCTTGGATCATGGTGACGCCCTGGGCGAATTCGGCGAACGCTTCGGGGTTGGCGGCTAAAACAGCACGTTCGAGGTTGTCGAGTTCAGTCAGGATCGGTTTGACGAAGCGTGCGACACCACGGGTGCCCGCTTCGTCGGCTTCTTTGCGTAAGCGCTTGCGCACGTTTTCAAATTCTGCCTGCGAACGCATGCAGCGTTCTTTCCATTCGCCGACTTCACGTTTGAGCGCTTCGAAGTCACTGACCGTGATGGTCATGCTTTCTTCGGCAGCAGCTGCGGCAGTCGCGTCGACGTTGTCGTCAGGGTTCAGTGATTCTGGAACTGGTTGGGTTGCGTCATTAGTCATGGGTTCACTCGGATGGTTCGCTTTGAACAGGCGCGAAAAAAACGTCACTCAAATAATTTCTTCATGCGATCGAAAAAGCTTTTCTGATCACCGGCTTTGTCTTCGATCTCGCCGAGTTCTTTGAGCAGTTCTTTCTGTCGATCGGTGGTGCGCTTAGGGATGGTGATTTGCACCACCACGATTTGATCACCAGCACGGCCGTGGTCGCCGGGAACGCCTAATCCGCGCATGCGCAGCAAATCGTTTGGCTGTGAACCGGCGGGAATTTTGAGTTTCGCCGAGCCGGTTAACGTTGGCACTTCGATTTCGGCGCCAAGCGCGGCCTGCGCATAGCTCACCGGAACTTTGCAGACCAAATCGTGTTCGTGGCGTTCGAAGAAAGGATCCGCTTTTACCTGCACGTAGACGTACAGATCGCCACGCGGCCCGCCTTCGCGGCCGGCCTCGCCTTCACCGCCGACGCGCAGGCGACTGCCGTCTTCGATGCCAGCGGGGATACGAACTTTGATGGTGACTTTTTTCGGGACGGTGCCTTGCGCACGACAGGCGGGACATGGATCAGC
>JANMYZ010000716.1:0-4393 GCA_031382605.1 Planctomycetota bacterium
GAAATTAATGGCGTGAATCGCACGTATTATTGTGGCGCGTATTGGGGATATGGTTTTCATGAAGACGGTGTCGTCAGCGCCATGCGCGTGGCCACAGCGTTGGGTGCTGAAATTCTTACGAGCGCAGAAAAAACAGCGCGATGAAAATGCCGAATCTGTCGCCTTCACGAACTGACCTGCAGAAAAAAACGTGGAAGAGCGCCATTTACGAGGGCACGGTCACGCATCATCGGCAGGCGCCAACTCCGCATGCTTTTACCTACCGCTTATATCACCTCTATCTTGATCTCGATGAAGTTGATGTCCTGTTTGGAGGCACGCGTTGGTGGAGAAATGAATCCACCGCTCCGGCGTGTTTTCGCCAACGAGATTATTTGCCCGGATCACAAACGCTCGATGCTCGCGTCCGCAGTCTTGTTCAACAACGATTAGGGTTCCGCCCGAATGGCCCGATTCGTCTCCTTACTCACCTACGAACGTTTGGTATTTCATTCAATCCCGTTTCTTTTTACTATTGTTTCTCAGCCGACGAAAACCTAGTCGCCATCATCGCCGAGATTAGCAATATTCCTTGGCTTGATCGCTTTTGTTACGTGCTCGATTGCCGCGCTGACGGAGCTAGCCATGATGGTAAAACCCGTGATGGTAAAAACAGTGATGGTAAAAACAGTTCGGCTGATCAGTTCGAATTTAACCTCGAAAAGCAATTCCATATCTCACCCTTCATGGGCATGGAGCAAAAGTACACTTGGCGTTTCAGCGTCCCCAAAGAACGATTAACCGTAGAGATGACCTCATTCCAAGATAATCGACCATTATTCACCGCCTCACTTCAGCATCAACGGCACCCTGTCACCGCTGCTGCTCTTGATGCTTTATTATGGCGATTTCCAGCGATGCCCATCCAGGTGGTATCCGCAATTTATTGGCAAGCTGGCCGTTTATGGTGGAAGGGAATACCGGTCCATAATCGTCCTAGCTCCAGCGGAACGCAAATCCATGGGCTCAGCAAACACACGACGAATACCCCTATTCCGCATGCTCATGTACTCTAATTCACTCATTGCCATACCGCCTATTTAAGCGAGTCGACTATGATGACGAATCATACCAATAGCACGACCGAAGCCGTCCCGCTATTTACCACCTCAACACCAGCCGCCGCCATAACACAGATCCAATCACGTCCACCGACGTGGCGTGAACGCTTGGCACGCAAGGCTGTGCTCGGACGGATGAGGGCATTTGATCATGGGCGCTTATTAGTCGCAGAAAATGGCATGGTTCATGCCCTCGGTCGTGGCGGACCGGAAGCCTATGTCCACATTCATGACCCGGCAACGTGGACTGCGGTTGCTGCTGGCGGCACCGTTGGCGCAGGCACCTCGTATATTGCTGGTCATTGGTCGTGTACAGATTTGACCGCGTTGATTCAGATATTCCTACGTAACCGCGCTGCTTTAGATCATATGGAACAGGGCCTGGCGCGCTTCGGACAAGCCGCATTTAAATTATTACATCGTCTTAATCGCAACACGCCGCTCGGTAGTCGTCGCAATATCGCGGCTCACTATGATCTCGGTAACGATTTCTATCGTTTATGGCTCGATGAAACGATGATGTACTCATCTGCCTTATTTACTGATCCAACGATGACGTTGCATGCCGCGCAAAATGCAAAACTAGATCGCCTCTGTGATTTACTGCATCTCCAGGAAAGTGATCATGTCCTAGAAATCGGCAGTGGCTGGGGCGGATTAGCGCTTCATTTAGTTAAACGCCACAAATGCAGAATTACCACGACCACTATATCACAACAACAGTACTTGGAAGTAACACGACGAGTCAAAGAAGCTGGTCTAGAAGATCGCATTTGCGTGTTACAACAGGATTATCGTGACCTGACTGGTTCGTATGACAAAATTGTTTCGGTAGAGATGATTGAGGCCGTTGGCCATCAATACTACGACACCTATTTCGCTGCTATTTCTCGCCTTTTGAAGCCGAATGGCCTTGCGGTTATTCAGGCGATTACTATTGCCGAGCAGCAATATCACACCGCGATTCGCGAGGTTGATTTTATTCAACGCTATATTTTCCCTGGCAGCAACATTCCCTCCATGGGTGCGATTACCAAAGCCATTACACGCAGCAGCGATCTCAATCTTATTAGCATGGAAGATCTCGCCCCGCATTACGTGCGCACGCTGCAATGTTGGCGCTCCGCTTTCCGCAGCAAAATACATGAGGTCCGAGCGCTCGGTTACGACGATCAATTTATCCGCATGTGGGAATTTTATCTGACTTACTGCGAAGGCGGATTTGCTGAACGTGCCATCGGCGTCGCACACTTGCGCTTTGCACGCGGGTTATGGCGACACAACTATCAAAATCACTTGGACAACCATCCATGCTAACCACCTCCAAGAAAACGAGGCCCTGGTATGGGTTGGTTCACTTGGCTTTATACCAAACAACTTGGGTAATCGCCTTGTGGGGAGCGAGCGTTGGGCTGACTTGGCCTGCCGTAGTGACTGCGGCGGGAACCTTATCGCTGCATTTATCGTTGAGCTCACACTTAAAATTACGAATACTGCGGCTATTTGCCGCAACCTGCCTCGGCGTAGTGCTTGATAGTGTGCTCATTGCTAGCGGGGTCATTACTTTCCCCACGACCACATTACTGGCGACTTTCCTTCCGCCACTGTGGATGATCATCCTGTGGCCAACTTTTGCCGCGCTATTCGATGATATTATGCGTTGGCTCTTGCCACACATGACGTGGGCGATGCTGGCGGGTGCCGTCGCTGGGCCATTGGCCTATGTTGGTGGACAATCATTTGGCGCCCTGGAGTTACCGCTGAACTGGTGGATTTCATTTTTGAGCATTGGCGCCGCTTGGTCGGTAGCGATGGCGTTGTTACTTTTATTATGGCGCTACCCAGGAGATCAATCATGACACCACTCTGGTGGCAATTAGGCCTTGTTGCGGCAGGCATAGCGTTAGTCATGACAGCGTTGTGGTTCATCCAATGGCGACGCCAAGACGCCAGCCTCGTCGACGCTGGATGGTCAGCGGGAATTGGCATAGGGTCGGTGTTGCTCTTGGTGCTCGGTGACGGTGATTGCACCCGTCGCCTCATTGCCGGTGTCATGATTGGAGCATGGTCTTTACGTCTGACCTGGCACATCATTCATGACCGTTTGATCGGTAAGCCAGAAGATGGTCGCTATCGCCTGCTGCGCGAATCCTGGGGTAAAAACGCCCAACCATGGTTTTTCCTGTTTTTCCAATTTCAAGGCTGGTTGGTGGTCTTTTTTTCATTGCCCTTTGTCATTATTGCCAGTGCGACGACGCCCTTTGGCGGGTGGTTTGACTATCTCGCCATCGCCATTTGGTTAATAACTTTGAGCGGCGAAACCTTAGCCGATGCCCAATTGGCGCGCTGGCGGAAAAACGCTGCGAATCACGGACGCACCTGTCGTGGAGGACTTTGGCGCTATTCACGGCATCCAAATTATTTCTTCGAATGGTTATTATGGTTTTCCTACGTCGCGTTGGCGTTGTCGAGTACATGGTGGCTGCTGACCCTCATCGTTCCGTCAGTTTTGTTGTTCTTAATTCTCAAAGTTACGGGCATTCCCTACACCGAAAAACGTGCCCTTGCCAGTCGTGGCGATGATTACCGCGCCTATCAAAAATCCACATCTGCGTTTATTCCTTGGTTCCCAAAATCGGAGTCGTCATCATGAACGATCTTTCTGCTACACTGCCCACCAGTTCACCCCTGCCAACGAAACCGCAACATTGGACCATTGAATGGTGCGAGAACGGCTGGATTCCTGACGTTATTGTACGACTTGCCATGCGTCGATTGTTGCATGAAAGACTGCGCTTAGAAAAAGTTAACGATATTGAGCAAGTGCAGAAAAATCTCATGTCGTTCATCGAGCGCATGCGCAAAAGTCCCATCGCCGTTGAAACCGCCGCTGCCAATTCCCAGCACTACGAAGTGCCTGCCGCATTTCATCGACTGTGCATGGGACGGAATATGAAATATAGTAGCTGCCTATTCACCAACGGTGACGAAACTCTTGATCAAGCCGAAGCCGCAATGTTGTCGCTCACTTGTGAACGGGCTCAATTAACCAATGGTCAAGATATTCTGGAAATTGGCTGCGGCTGGGGCTCTCTGACCCTGTGGATGGCAGAACATTATCCACAAGCTCGCATTCGTGGCATTTCTAATTCACACAGCCAACGACAATACATTTTAGACCAAGCCGCCCAACGAGGACTCGCCAATATCACCATCGACACTGCTGACATTAGCACCTACCAAGCTTCGGGCTCTTACGATCGCGTGGTATCCGTTGAGTGTTTCGAGCATTT
>JANMYZ010000002.1:0-7530 GCA_031382605.1 Planctomycetota bacterium
GGCTTACGCAACTCGCTGGTGGTGAGAAACTGCATGGCTGTTCTCCGTTGTCAAAGTTTTGTCAATATATCGTCAGTGTCAACGGTCCGGCACCGCGATGAACGATCTCGTTCGTACAGCGCAAACCCATCACGCTATTGGCCTGTGGGTGCTTCCCGCACGGACACCAAAAACGTTTACCTGTCGAGCGACCATCAGACTTGCCGGTCGCGTGATGCGTAGCCTACCACTTATTGCTCGCTGATCAGCATTCCCATGAGGGCGCGCATGACCAATCCAGCCATTCACGTGACGTATCATCTGGGTCTTACATCATTGGAGAAATTGCTGGCGAAGGTGCAGCGTCCGGGAGATTTTTTTGTTCATGGGACGGTGGAAGTGCCCATGCCGAAGGTCGAGGTCGACGGCGTTGGGCGGCTTTCGTTTCCCGTGCTGCAAACGCAGATTCGAGAGCTGATTCAGCAGGCCGAACTCGCGCCGTATGGCCTGGGCGAGCAAACGTTGGTCGACACGTCGGTGCGTAAGGTGTGGCAATTATCGCCGAAGCAGGTGCAGCTTGGCGGCAAGTCGTGGGCGATGACGTTGCACAACATCGTGGATCAGGTCGCCGTGGGCTTAGGCTGCGAAAGCACGGCGGTGTCGGCGGAATTGTACAAGATGCTGATCTATGATCAGGGCGCATTTTTCGCCGCGCATCGCGACACGGAAAAGTCCGATGGCATGTTCGGTACATTGGTGGTCGTGCTGCCCTCGGTGCATGATGGTGGCGAATTGGTCATCCATCACGCTGGGCGTGAAGTGACGGTGGACGTCAGCACGGCTGACATGTCCGAGTTGGCTTTCATCGCATTTTATGCGGACTGTCAGCATGAGGTGCGACCAATCGTGGAGGGAAACCGGGTTTGCTTAGTCTACAATTTGGTACAGGCCCGCAGGCCAAAGGCTGGCAGCTCAACGATGAGCGCGCCGCTCTACGGCGCGGAAGTGGTGGCGGCGGCGAAGCGCCTTACCGAAGCGATGGAAGCACCTCAGGCACCAGCGAAAATTGTTTGGCTGTTGGAGCATCAGTACAGTCCCGATGGCCTGTCATTTTCCGGATTAAAAAATGCCGACGCGGCACGCGCAAAAGTGCTTTTGCAAGCAGCGGCGCAAGCGCATGGAGTCATGCATCTTGGAATCGTTCACATTGAAGAATCCGGTTCGGCGGAATCATATTACGACGACTACCGTTCCAGAGGTCGTTCACGCAACTGGGGCGATGATGATGACGATGACGATGACGGGAGCGAGGAAAACGTCAGCAATGACGATATCGAGATCGTCGACGTTCATGATTCCGCGTGTTAAGTGGACCACTGGGTGGACGCTCATGATCACCGCGTAGAATTCGGTCGGATTCCTCTTGGTGAGGGTGAATTATTGCCGCAAGGCGCGCTCGACGATGACGAAAAAAAAAATCGATTTACTCTGATTGGCAAGCACCGACTCCGGCAAAGCCAGTCAACGCCACGCTGGTTACCGACTTGCTCAACGCGCTCCGCACTCTTGAAAGCGGCGCGTTACGCAAAACGGCGGTGACCAACATCGTGGCTCGTCCCACCGTGTTTGATCCAGGCAAAGTCGTCGTTCCTGCGCTCACGCTGCTGCACCCACGCCAGGCGCAGGATCCTGCGGACGACCACGCATTTCTGCGGCTCTGGATGCACGCCGGACAATTCATCCTTGAACGCAGCGAGCATCCGCCAGCGGCGCCCAGGGATTGGCAACAAGACGTAAAATCCGCGTGTGTATGCGAAGACTGCCACGCGTTGGACACCTTCGCTCGCGATGCCAAGGCTCACGTCGGCCGTTTCCGCATGCGTCAAGATCGCCGCCAGCATCTTGAGCATATCATCGGCCAGCGTGACCTCGACATGACCTATGTGACCAACACAAATGGTTCCCCACAAACACTGGTCTGCACCAAGACTCGCCGTAAGTACCAGCGTCAATGCAAACAATACCAGGCTGATATCCACTCATTTAGTAAATTAACAGAAGCGCTTCCGCGTTCGCCAAATACATGTGCGGCCCTGGCGTCAAGAATCGCTAAAGCACAAAGCCGCGCTGAGCACTGGTCCGCGAGCAAAACATAACCACCATTGATGGCACCGTTCTGAAAATCTAAAACATCAGTAGAAATCCAAGCGTCCACCGCGAAAGGCGGCTTAAATGCGCGGAAGTGGCGTGGACTGGCCACCCACGACGCCGAAAATACGTCTCGTCCAGAGCGCCCCGCTCATTCTTTTTCCTGAAATACCCACAGCGGCATCAGTTTGAGCGGTGACTTTTTTCCAATCGCCGCGACCACACCACGCCAATCGCTGCGGTCGCCAAGCCGCCGAACAAATCCCACACATAGTGCTGTTTGGTGGTGAGAATGGTCAGTAAAAATGGAATCAGCGCGAGGCGAATGAGCCAGCGCCAGCGTGGATTTTCTTGCGCCAGCGCCCAACAGCCGATCACTGGCGCGGTGATGTGACCGGATGGAAAACAGTTCGCCGGAGTATCGATGGTGACCAGCCAGCGATACCACGCGTCATAAAATGCCGTGCCCTGCGGCAGCGGTGGTCGTGCAATAATGGTCGGCCATAATGCAAAAATGGTGTAGTTGATCAGCACGCTGATCGTCAGCGCCACCAGCGCGCGTTTGAATAAGCGCTCATCGCGCACCAGTGCCAGCAGATACATGCCGCCGATCAGTGCGAAATACGGCACCACGGTCCAGGTCCAAAACGGAATCACCTCATCAATCAGCGTCACTGGCAACAGCGTCGGCGTGAACAGGTGGTAGCGGTTGGTTGCCTGATAAATGGTGTACAGCGCAGTGGTCCAGCCGACCACGATGAAGAAGCGGATAAGGATGCGTTTGACGTCGGGATTCATCGCACCACCAGCACCGCAGCAGAGCCGACCAGCGCGGCCACGCACTGCCACCACCAGCGACGCTCGCCGGTCGGCAGCGCCCGCCGATCGGGCAATATTGCCCACAGCAGAAACAGGCCCAACAGCACGCCGCTCGCGCTTGCCACGGCGGGCCATAATGCCGACTGACCAATGATGCATGCGGTCGGCAGTAAGACGATGGCAACTGACACCAACCACGTCGAAAATAATAAGGCCAGCCAATGACGTTGCGGGCTGCGATGAACTTCACACAGCAGTCCGATGGCCGCGAGATGCATCGCATACGTACCAGCAGCGGCCAGCACCCAACGCGGGTCGCCGTGATCACGAGTGTCGACCAACAACCACACCAAGCCAGGTAGCGCGACGCTCAGCGGAATCAGCGCGCGATGTTCGCGCTCACCATCGCGCGGCGGAAACAGCGCGGTGTACAGCACGAACAACACCGTCGGGGCCATCAGCCACAACCAGCCACCTGCAGACCACATCACGTATCCAAGAACCGCACAGGCCAACACCGCCGCGTCGTCAAGCGTAGTACGCCGCCGCCACCACCACGCACCCAGGGCAAGTCCCGCCATCACTGCGGTGCCTTCCATCAGGCCCGGCAACGGCATGCCGTAACATTCGTCGATCAGTAAAAGTCCAGCAATCGGAATGAAAAGATTATCGAAACCTTCCCACGCTAACGCCTCGACCAACATCAACAGCAAGGCCATATTTATCGCGATCAGTAACGATTCCGCTCGTCCAATTGGAGTTCCCAACAGTAACGGGACGTGCACCACCATGAACGTTGCGGCAGCGAAGCCGAGAGAACCTTCCCACGATTTACGTCCGCCAGCAGTGGTGTAGCGAATGCGCCCGTACCACGTGCCGACCAGCGCCGCGACGGCGTCGGACACCGCCAAGACCAGAATCGGCAAACTGAAACGAATCCAATCACCAGGCATCAAACTCCACGCCACTGCTGCAGCGATGGGAAAGCAAAACTCACCCCAAGAAGTGCGCTCGACATCGTGCAGTGACCCACCGACCGTCGCCCGCAACCACGGCAACCAGCGAACTCCGGCAAGCGCGATGACCGCAATGCCAGCTAGGCACCACACCGGCCACCGTTCGGTGAATAACCATGGAAAGCTGGCGATGATAAAGCCCAGTTGAATGTGCACCGACTTGCGCGCCACTTCGCCGCTGAGCCAGCCAAGCCGACGAACCAGCGCCGCCAAACCAATGGCCAACAACAATAATGCGGCCACCAAGACGATGCCGATCAGTTGATCTGGCGGCCACGTCACCGCAGTTCCTCGACTACTACGGCACTATAGAAAAATGCCTTGTCTGCCGCCAGCAGGTCACGGCCGAGTTGTTCGTGAGCGATCAGACGATCCGCCAATTCCGCCGGACGGCTGCGGGGCACCAACATATTCCAATAGAGCAAACGCCCGCCCGGACGACCGGCGCGCACCATTCGTTCAAGCGCCGCGCGATACACCTCCGGCCCCATGTACTCAAAAATATCGCTGAGATTAAAGCGGTCGACACTCGCCGGACCAAGCTGATCGAGCGCGTCCTCCACCGTGCCGAGTTTCCAACTAAAGCGATCAAGGCGATCACGAATGGTGGCGAAGTGTTCTGGTCGCAGCGCGAGTGGCAGCGCCGTACGATGCGTGCCGCACATGATCCAATGCAAATAAGGATTTTCAGCGGGCGCCAGTTCGGTGATGGCATGCGTTGCCCGTGCGCGGATGCGCTCCGCAACCGAGCCTTGCACGTAGCGAAAGAACGCCGGATCACGGCCCTTTTTACCCATCACAAAACGCGAAAAGAAGATCGCGAACAACCACCGCCAGCGCCAGGTATTCCAGATGTCCGTATGGAACGCGAGGCGTCCCGCGCGATCACGCGGTTCGAGTAACGCCTCAATCTTTTTTCGTCCATGCACCAACGGCAGAATGCGATTGCGGAAGGTGGCGAAGTAGCGTTCGAATTTACCGGCGGTGCCGATTCCTGCCGCGACCTCAGCTGCATGTGCGTCCCAAAAACGCTGCGCGTCATCCGACAACAACGAACGGCAGCGCTGATAAAGTTCCGGCCGATCATCTCCTGGGCGACTGCCGATCAGTCGGAGCAATCCAGCATGATCAAGCGTGCGATACGCCGCGACGCGCAATTCAACACAGGCAAGTTGCGCGGGATTCAAATCCACCGCGATGACTTTCGCCGGATCACGCGTCAGCATGGCTAAACAATTATCGCCAGCCGAGGCAATGCCGACGCAAGTATCGCCTGGACGAATGGCTAATCCGTTGAGCAGCACGTCGGCGTCCTCCCAACACTGGGCGTAACGGATGGCGGAAAATTCCGCGTGTTTAGCGACCTCGGTCATGCTTGCTGCTTTCTGTTCACGGCTGCACTTTTCTGACGATTCCGGTGGTTCCGTCGAGTTCGATCACCTCGCCATCGACGATCCAGGTGGTGCAACTCGGCACGCCGACAACCGCAGGCAGGCCGAGTTCACGCGCAACGATGGCGCTGTGCGATAACAAGCTGCCACGTTCGACCACCAACCCAGCAGCAGCGGGAAATAACATGATCCACCCAGGATCGGTCCGCTCCGCCACCAAGATTGATCCGGTCGGTAGTTCAACACCACGCGGATCGCGCACCACGCGAGCAACGCCGCGCACCACCCCAGGACAACAGCCAGTGCCTTTGCGCTGATCACCACCGACTTCAACGACGGCGGCCGAGGCCATCGCGGTGAAGGGATTGGTTGCGCCCACCCAACCGCGCGTCGGGAAACGATCAGCCGGTGCCGCTGCGCTGCGATAGCTCGCATACGCATCGCCACGCGCTTTCGCCAAGGCGCGCAAATCGTGGCACGTAGCGGTGCCGCTGACGAAACCGAGCAGTTCTTCCAGCTCTAAATAAAAGACGTCACGCGCCGCAGCAAGCGCGCCGACGGCATGCAGGCGATGTCCCAGTTCCATCACGATGCGACGCACGCGGCCGAACAAGCGCGTGCGTTCGAAGCGCAGATTCTCGCGGTTACGCACGCGTGCTCGCGCATTGCGCAACACCCAGCCAAACAGCAGTCGACGCCACGGATTCCAGCCGAGACGCGCGCTGACTTTGATTTCCGCCGCCGCCCGAGCTTTGGCGGCGTGATCAGCAGGCGCTTGTTCCGAGCGCGCAGCGAAATGACCGACAGCGCGCAGCAACGGCAGTGGATCATCTTCCAACGTTGCACTTTCTAACTTCAATTCTTCCAGACAGCGATCACCAAACCGAGCAAGGTAATCTTGGTAGGCCTTCCAGAATGCTGGACGAGCCCGCGCAGCGGAAAGCACCGTAGCGAGATTGCTGGTGCGAAGTTGCTCAGCAAAGATCGCATCATCGCGCACCAACGCCGCCAACGAACGCACGCGCACGGCTGGTTCTGCACTGACTACGCCGCCCTCGCCACCGACTAAGTCGTTTTGAATCGTGCCGTCGACATCACCACACCAGCGTTCGCAGACCTTGCGCAGCACGCCGTAAAAAATCATCGCAAAGAAATCATTGGTCAGCGGCGCATCCCAACGGGCCAACAATTTGCGTTCCAAGGTGCGATACGACGCCACTAATTCGTCAGGCCGTTGACGATCCAGCGGCACCATTGGTGTCGCCAGCGCATCCTCTAAACGTACGTAAAAATCGCGGATCTGGCGATCCATGGTCACATGGTTGCGCACCAAACCGGCCATGCTGCCGAGCAAACGCAGACCATCACGACAGCGTTCCCAACAACCGGGCGTAGCAAACTCATCGGCCAGTTCTGGCGGCAGGCCCTCCTTCACACCCATCATTTGTTCCATGAAACCACGATTGGCCTGGAAGCCTGGCAGCAGCGCCAGCACGCGGTACCAGTTTAATAAATCGTAATATACTCGCCCACGTACGCAGCCGATCATCGCACGAAAAGTTTCTGCGTGGGCATCGAGCATGGTCGTGCGCACGCCCATCAAACGACAAAACTGGCGATACACTTCTTCGTAGGCGCGACGGGCAAAACTGTAGGTCAGCGGCGTGGTCACTCCGCCATAACTTTCAGCGATGTTGCTGTTGTCCCACAGCGCTGGACGACCATCAGGATCCGGTTGGGACGCCAACGTGGTGATGGGACGCGACTGCAGAAGAAATAATTCGCCACGATAAAACGCCCATTCGATGTCCTGTGGTCGACCTTTGGCGCTGGCACAACGACGTGCCAACTCCGCTACCGCAATTACCTGTGCATCGGTCAGCGCTGGCGCCTGCGGATCAGCAACTGGCGCATCAACGACTCCTTCACCAGTGCCCGGTTGCGGACGATGCGCATGCGATTTAGCTACGATGGTGCGTTCACTGATGACGCCGCTGCGATCAACCCGCCAGGTGTCGGCGTCGCCTTCGCCACCAACCAAGCGCGTACCAAGACCGACCACTGCCGACACCAACGCCACGCCCCAGCGACCACTAACCGGATCGGCAGAAAACGCCACGCCCGCAGTATCCGCCGAGATCAAACGCTGCACTAACACCGCTGGCGGACGCGGCGCG
>JANMYZ010000114.1:0-4009 GCA_031382605.1 Planctomycetota bacterium
TTTAGGTGCAAATTGTCGAAGATATAAAAAACAGCTCTTAAATTGAAACCGAAAACGCAGGGCGACAGAAACCGAACGGAATGGGTGAGTGACGTTAAGCAAAGGTCGATGACCGACTGACCACCAGCATTGCAAAATAAGCGGATGTTCGTTCACCGCTCGGTCGATTTGCACGCCCTTAGCGTGCGCTGTGGTCTGGCGGGGAGCTCCCCGCAAGTGGCACGGAGTTCGCTCTGCGCGACGTGGACCGTAGGCCTTTATCTCGCGAGTGAATTTATGCTGACCTCTCTCTCGGAACTCCCGTTACCCTCGCTGCTCCCGGTGATCCCGCTGCGACCAGTTAAAAACATTCCGCATGCGATCAACCGTTCGACGACTTCCTTTACTCAGGAAGAATTGGCCCTCATCAGATTGGGGCGCAGTCTTCGCCAAGCAGACTACCATTTTATCACGGTGACTCCGGATACCCATCGTTTGGTCAATGCTCGCAGCGCCAACGAATCAGCTCGGGATGTGCGCGATATTTTCGGCTGGAACCGTCCTTTCAGTTACCACGTGCTGCCGCAATCAATGTGGAATGACCTTCAAAATACAGCGGTATTTGAACAGTTGGAAGATGGCCGTTTTCGCTCACGAGTACGCTTCTCAACCATCGATGAGCAGCTGATCTTGCACTCTGGTTTTCCGACCGTCACGCAAGATGCGGTCTTCTTCGGCCCTGACACCTACCGTTTTGTTCAGCACCTGCGTCGCTTTGTCGGTAGTGGATCAGCACTGCTAGAAATTGGCGCTGGGACAGGTGCGGCCGCTTTGTGTTTCGGCGAGCGTTTCAAGCACTTAGTGATGACCGACATCAACCCACGCGCGGTGCGCTGCGCACGAATCAACGCCGCTTTGGCCGGCTATACTCAGGCGGAAGTCGTGTGTGCCGACATCGCCGGGGCGATGACGGGAAGCTTCGATGCGATCATCGCCAATCCTCCGTACATGATCGATCCGCACAAACGCTGGTACCGCGATGGTGGATGTCTCGGTATCGCTTTGTCGCTGCGCATGGTCTTGGGTGCCCTGCCATTGCTGGCTCCAGGTGGACGTCTGGTGTTCTACACCGGCAGTCCCGTGATCGCGGGTGAGGATCGCCTGAAAGCAGCTTTGATTCCGCTGCTCACCAAAGCGGGTTTGCAGTGCCAATATGAAGAACTTGAGGTTGATGTCTTCGGATCGGATATGAACGATCCGGCCTACGCCGAAATCGAACGAATCGCGGTAGTGGGCATCGTCGCAGGTACTTCACCAACCATGACAGCAGTGCGGTTATCGTCCGCAGGAAGTCACATATGAACAACCAACACCAAACCGTTGATAAGCCCGTTGATAAATCCGTTGATAAAAGTGGGGATGGCCTTCATCGCCACCTTGCGTACTTCAATGCACAGCGTTTGAAGCCCAGTGGACCCGCAGGTCGCACCCCCGCGAATCTCCATGAACAGCGCCTAACGCTTGCTTTGCAGGAAGATTTTGTTGAACGCGAGCGTGCAAAAGTTACGGAAATCGCCCGTGCCGTACCGAGCGACCATGCAGGTTTCATCGCCTGGTTCACCGATCTGCGCGACCATGGGGAAGGACAAAATGATCCGTTATTTCCGTGGTTGGCAGATGACGGCACGATCGAAGATCTGCGCTGGTTTTTGACTCAAGAAGCGGCCGGGGAAGCTGGATTCGATGATCTGGTGGCATTGACGCAGGTGAAAATGCCGACGCGACCAAAACTAGAGATGGCGCGTAATTACTGGGACGAAATGGGACGCGGACAAGAGGCCGGCATGCACGGTGGTTTGTTGGAACGCGTCAGTCGTTTTCTCGATTTGCCAATCGCCATTGATTCCACCGTGTGGCCCTCGCTGGCACTCAGCAATCTGATGATCGCTTTGGCTACTGAACGCCATTACGCCTATCATTCCATTGGAGCTTTGGGTGTCATCGAGATGACTGCTCCAGGACGAGTTGTCGCCGTTGCTGCAGGACTGCGCCGATTGGGAGTTCCGGCACCGGAGCGCCTCTATTTCGACCTCCATGCCACGCTTGATCTGAAACATTCTCTGGCATGGAATTCCGAGGTCATCGCACCGCTCATCGAGCTGGATCCACGCGTTGCCCCATGGATTGCGGAAGGGGCGCTGATGCGTTTGAACGCAGGAGCGCGGTGCTTTCGCCGTTACCGAGCGCAATTGCGCGTTGGCGTAGCGACCTCCGACGGGGTCACCGTGGACCGCTAATCCTAGAAAAAGCAGTAAAAAAATATTTTACCGCAAAGCCGCCAAAAGCCCAAAGGACTTACCACATAAACAAAAGTTACCCGTTTGGTGAAGCCATTGATCACTCAGATCTTATTTTTTGATCTCCATTTACCCTGTTTTCCTTTGCGTCTTAGCGGCTTTGCGGTGGAAGTTTGAATTCCTACTGCGGTTTTAACGCGAACTGCAAATTATGGCAGACGAATTTCTGCCGTGTCACCGTTCGCCAGATCGTGCTCAGCGATGGAACGTCCGTCTTGGATCACCGTCAGATGCTGCAGCTTGCCACGGCGCTCGACCACCACATCGAATTGACGATTGAACGCTTTGATTGAGCGCAGCGCCATGCGTGGCCAGGCTTCGGGCAAGCGCGGGGTGCACAGAAAGCGATCGAGGCCGGTGGGCCGCATGCCGAAAAGACCCTCAGTGAAAATTCGGCAATAGAGTGCGCTTTCAGATGATAAATGGCGTTGGTCGCCTTCGGGCCATGCTTCCACCGGATAGGGTACGTGATCGCCCAATAAGCGACGTCCGGTGTAGGCCGATAAGTAGCGCAGACCGGTCGTCGTTTCGCCGGCCTGAAAGACACCGCGCAGGCCATAGAGCGTGGAACGATCCCAGAAGGCCAAGTCTCCGGCCTGCGAAGCAAGGCCGTCCGAAGTCCACAGCCGTGGTGAGAACAAGGCCGCAATGGTTCCATCGCGGCGATCCGTCAGGCCCATGCATAACGGTAAACAAATCCACGAACGCAAGACATCATTGCCTTCGTAATAACGATACGTCGGGAAGCCCTCAACCGTGGCGCCAAAATAACTTTCGATCGCTTTGGCGAGGACCACGGCGCGCTGATCATACTCAATGGCTTCTGCCTTTAAGTCCAACGCGCGGGCCAAATCGGCGGCTGAACGTAGTCCACCGTAGCACAGCGAAGAGGTCGAGAGGTTCGCCTTGCCCGTGGGCAGGCGGCCTTCGAGTTCGTCTGATTCGGAAGCGATCACGCCTGCGGGAGTGGTCATGAATTTACAGTATTCCAAGCACCAAACGATGGCAGGCCACAGTTCTTTGGCGATGGCTTTGTCACCACGCGCCAAGCAGAAGCGGGCACAGCCATACGCATACATCGCTGCGTCGCCGCGATCTTGATGATCAACTTTTTCAAGACCTTCGGCAACCATCGAATAAGGAATTTTCTTCGCATATTCACCAGGTTTCATGAAGGGCTGAAAGAGACGGTAGGTATCGAGCGAGGCCTGATTGCCGTTCTGATCACCAAGAAATGGAAAGAACGGACCTGCATATTCGACGTTATCATTACACCATGCGGCGGCGTAATAAGCCAACCCACCAGGGGCGAGCATCATGCCGCCCTTGGTGGCATTGATGGATTCGGCAACGCGCAATTTACAGAATGCAAAAGCAAGGTCGAGTTCTGGTTCTGGCGTTTCTAAGCGAAGATCTTTTTGTAAAGCGGCGACGTGGGCGCGGCGGGCTTTTTCCTCAGCGACGATATCGATTTTATCAACCGGCTCCGTCTCAAAATGGCCAGTAAAGAGAACCGCGAAGGTCAGCTCTTTACCAGGCGCGAGTACGCTTGACGTGGGCGCGGTGCAACTGACCTCCACGACATTTACGATTCCGTTAAATCCCGTTTCCTGATGGCGAATGGCTAACGGAGCAACGGCAATCGTCCGCGCCGTTTTGCCGTTGTTACGCAA
>JANMYZ010000117.1:0-9037 GCA_031382605.1 Planctomycetota bacterium
AGTGTCTTGAAGAAGCCCGGATTGAGGTACTCAGGAACGCCGTTCGGTAAGGCGTCAGCGGGCGCAATGACGACGCCTTCGTCGATCTGAACGATGGCGGATTCAACCAGACGCAATGAGCGTTCTGCGCGCTGACGTTCGGCAATCTGGGTCGACAGTTCATTATTGCGCTGTTCCAATTCTTGGGTGCGTTCACGCACTAATCCATCAAGACTGGTATTGAAAGTTTGAAGCTCTTGGTTGCGCTTATGGATGGCGATGCGCATGGCTTCGAATCCCTGGCCGAGTTGGCCGACCTCGTCCGGGGCGGCATCAGCAACCACGGTGAGGTAATCGCCTGACGTCAGCCGAGTGCTAGCGCCGATCAGTAAGCGTAAGCGAGAAGAGAGATTCAAGATCACGGCAGCGATGAGGCCGACAGCAACGGTCAGCACGATAGCAAAAATCACTTCGCTGATGATGCGATCACGAACAATCTGATGCGCTCGCTCATTGATCGCATCTTTGAAATCTTGCCGCAAGGAATCGCGTAGGTGATTGAGATCGTTTGCCAGTTGGTCGCTGCGATCTTTCATGGTTTTGGCAAGTTTAGGTAGCTCGGGTGCGCTATCGTTTTTCGCCAGGCGCGCATACAGCGCGGACGCTTCGTTGATGAAAATCGGGATGTGGTGATTCAATGCGCTTACTAAATTTTGGACGACCGATGAATTTTCCTTGTCATTCTCGATCAGGGTCAGATGTGCGACAAGATCCGGCAAAAGATTCGTTGCGCGTTCTACTCCCGAAGGCTCACCAAACACGACAGCGTCTTGAAAAAATACCAGTTGTTGTTTGAAATGGGTGATCGCACTTTGAGCGGCGTTGGCGCTGGGGAATGCCGACATTTCAACCCGAACGAGAAAGCGTTCTCCCCGTTGTGAGTTTAGTCCGGTAATGATCACGGTCATGACGTAGCCAGCGATCAGCAAGGCGAACCCTGACCAAATTTTCGTAACAATTTTCATGGGTAGTTTGGTGGTGCGACGTCAATCACGTCAAGTTTTTCCGAGATGCTGATCGGCCTGCCGAATAACGACGTCCATACGTTCGGAAATATCTTCAGCACTGGTAAAGTCTTCGATCTCTTGGGAAGCATCACGGATACCAATCTCCAGCTCTATCTTGCGAATTATTCCTGGGTTCTTCCGTTCGAGCGTTTGAAGAATGCCAGCTTGGCGGCGGAATAACGGCAAGATCATGCGACAGCGATCGAGCACGAGCTTGTGGCCCAACGCTTGACGGATATTCGCGCACAATTCATCGGTTCCGCACGGTTTGATCAGGAAACGGAAAATTTGACCGTGGTTGAGCGCGCGTACCACGGTACCGATGCTCGCCTGTCCAGAGAGCATAACGTTAACAATTTCCGGGTGCCGTTGGTGCACGGTGGTGAGCAGCTCCAGCCCGCCCATGCCGGGCATCTGTTCGTCAGACACCACCACATCGATCGCTTTGGTTTCCAGCATCTCCAGCGCCTGTTCACCGCTGGTCGCGGTCAGGCAGCAGTACGGTTCACTGCGCAGCGAACGCAAAACCCCCGCAAGAAGGTTTGCATCGTCGTCAACAAAAAGCACGGTCTGCGTCATGGTTCCTCCGGATGATCAGGTTTGGCCAGCTTCAAGTTCGACCAGGATGAGTTCTTCAATGCTGTTGATGCGGGAAAAGTTACTCAGTCGTTCCAGCATCGGCGCGGTAATCGTGTTGCCGGCGGCGACGAGCAACTGACCTTCGTTGGTTTTAATATCACTACGCAGGATTTGGCCGGCGCGTAACTTGGCGATGGGTAATTGTTTGAGGACGGGCGCCGCGACTTTGGTGACTTCAGTCGCGTGGCTCAGGCAGATGTTGGCCGCTTCCAGGACCTGGGGGTCGTAGTGATGGCTACGCTGGCTGAGTTGCGCCAGCGCTTGCAGGCGAGTATTGCCCGCATGCTGCAGATCGGCGAGATCGAATAAAAAGCGCAGGATGCGCGAACCCAACGGAATATTTTCACCTTTGGTGCTGTCCGGTGGAAAGCCGGTGCCGTCGAAACGCTTGTTGATGAAGAGCACGATGCGAGCGACGGATTCCAAGCGCGGGATGTTGGCCAGCAGCATGCTGCCAACCTCGGGGACGCGTTGCAGCATGTCGGCCTCGACCTCGGTCAATGGACGTCCGGTCTTGGCCTTCAGCGTTACCACCGGCGGAATGGTGACATTTCCAATCTGGGACAACATGGCGGCGACTTCCAGTTCCCACACATCAGGAACTTTCAACGAGCGCGCTAACAAGCGGATGTCGCTACGCAGGGAATCGGCGCGACCAAAGGCTTCGGAATCGATCAACGACAAAATTTCGGTGAGCATGCCGATGCAGCCGCTGAGAGTTTTTTCCAGCAAATCACGTTCGGCGGTGACCAAGCGGTACTGACGAATCCCGGCTTCGATCGATTTGGCCAGCAAATCTGGCGCACACGGTTTGGTCAGGAAACGGAAGATATTACCTTCGTTCACCGCGCTCATGGCGGTGCCAAGGTCGTTGGCGCCGGTCAGCATCATGCGCACGGAATCGGGCGCGAGTTCCCTCGCCTTGGCCAAGAATTGAATGCCGTTCATTCCTGGCATGTTCATGTCCGACACGATCACCGCATATTTATTGCCAGAGCTCAGCGCTTGCAGACCGGCCTCGCCGCCTTGTGCGATGTCCACATCGACCAACTTGCGAAGCCCGCGCTGATACGCTGATAAAATGCTTAATTCGTCATCAACACACAAGATTTTATCCGCCATCGCCAACTCCTTTGCCGGCGTCCACCAGCTTGATCCACGCAGGAAGATGATCGCGTAGCCCCAGATCGTGGAGATATGCCGATTCGATTGAACCGCAGCCCAGCGCCCCCGTCATGCCGTGGTGCAGCGCATCGGCCACATGCACCGCAGACAGCGCGCAGAAAACACGATTTGGACACTCGCGTGGAGCATGGTGATAGGCGACTGCTTCGACGATGGGATCGGAGATGCCCCATAGTCCCAGCAGATACGCGCCAACTTCGGCGTGGGTCGCACCGAGCAGTTCCATTTCGCAGGCAATAAGCGGGCGTTCTTGGGCTTTCGCCATCGCCAGCACTTTGGCGTAGTCTTCAGGAATATTGGTGGCCAACACCACGCGACCGACATCGTGCAGCATGCCGGCCATGTGCGCTTCTTCGCCCTGAGTTTTGCTCAAGCCTTCGGCCAGGGCGATGCGTTTAGCCAGACCGGCGACGGCCATGCTGTGCTGCCAAACCGACTCCAGCGAAAAATTTACCAGCTGTTCGGCATTGAGTTGATGAAAGGCATGAACCGATAACACCAGCGATTGGATGGTTTCCACTCCCAACAAGTTCACCGCATCGCTGGGATTGGAGACATTGCGCCGCAGACCAAAAAATGCGGAGTTGACCAATTGCAGCAACTTGATCGACATGCCCAGGTCTTGCGCGACCAGTTCACCGACCTTTTGCAAAGTGGCGTTGGGATTTTGCAACAGCTCAACCAACTGAAGGTACAGCGCCGGCAGACTGGGCAGAGAATCCATTCGTCCGGTCAGCAAGCGTAAACGGTCGTTGCCCAGCAGCTGTCGCAACTTGGCCGCGCGGTCGACCGTCGCTTTCAACGTGTCGGCATCGCACGGCTTGCTGAGATACTGATGCGTCGGGCCGATAGTCTTGTGTACCAATTCTATGTCAGCCTGGCCGGATAAGATGATGCGCACGGTTGAGGGAAATTGGCGCATCACCCGCGTCAACAATTCGGCACCGCTCATCGACGGCATGCGCATGTCCGACACCACCACATCCACTGGGCATGCGGCCATCGCTTGGAGGGCGGCTTCGCCACTTTCAAAAAACTGCATATCCCAGGTGTCGCGCAGTGGCCGCAACATGCGCTGAAGTCCCTGCAAAACACGACTTTCGTCATCCACAAACATCACTTTCAGTATGCGCTGTTCGTTCATGCGGACCTCGCCGTTAGTGGCAGCCGGATGATAAAGGTGGTGCCCTTGCCGAGTTCCGTTTCAAACGTCAGCGTCCCACCGTGTTTCTTCACCACCACAGCGTGGGCAATATAGAGCCCTTGACCGGTGCCTTTGCCGACGCCTTTGGTGGTGAAGAATGGATCAAAGATCTTTTTGCGCGCTGATTCGGGGATGCCCGTGCCGCTGTCGCGAATACGGATCTCGGCGTGATCATCCGTGCGGCGGGTGGTAACCGTGATAGTTCCCTTGCCGCCCGATTGGCCACCAGATTTGGCGATGACATCAGCGATCGCATGCGCGGCGTTGACGATCAAGTTAAGCACCACTTGGTTGAATTCACCAACGATGCACGGAACCGGCGGCAGATGGTCAGCGAACTCGGTGACCAGATCGGCGACATATTTGTACTCGTTGCGTGCGACAATGAGCGTGGTGGTAATGGCCTTATTGAGGTCGACCGATTTCTTTTCGCCTTGGTCCGGATGCGAAAATTCTTTCATCGCGCGGACGATCTCCGTCACGCGGGTGATGCCTTCCAGTGACTGCGTAATAGCCTTGGGAATTTCTTCGGTCAGATACACGACGTCGGCGCGTTTCGTCGTTTCATCAACACCAGCAACCAAACCGGCGGTTGGTTGGCCAGTACGCACACCGTCCAACAGTTGGCCATGAGCGGCAAGGACGGCACCCAGATCATTGAAGGTGTCGCCGAGAAAGCGCAGATTATCTCCGATGAACTGAATCGGCGTGTTGATCTCATGCGCCACACCAGCCGCCAGTTGGCCGATGGATTCCATCTTTTGACCTTGCTGGCGCTGGATTTCTTCCTGTTTGCGGGCCGTCGTGTCGGTCGCCATCAAAATCATGCCCAGGCCTTCGGCGCCATCGCCATGCAAGGACCAACTCGACACCACACTCATGTCGAGGGTGCCATCACGGCCATCCGGGCGCTGGTAAGCGATGCCCAGCACGTCGACGGATTTACTGTTGCACAGGCAGGTGTTCATCGCCAAGTACAGTTCACCCCAGTCGAGCGCCAGTCCGCATTCACCAAGTTTTTTGCCAAGGACCTGATCCCGGGTGAGTCCGAAAATTTGCTCTGCCGCAGCATTCCAACGGCTGATCCGTTCTTTGATGTCGAGCCCGATAAGGGCGGTGGTAATGGTGGCTAGGATCAATTCATTTTCGGCATGGGCAGCTTTTAAATTTTCTTCGGCAGCTTTGCGTGCGGTGATATCGGTCACCAGCGCGAGGGCTCCATGAAATGTTCCGTCATCGCCAATGACCGGATTAGTC
This sequence comes from Planctomycetota bacterium, assembly GCA_031382605.1. Classification (GTDB taxonomy): domain Bacteria; phylum Planctomycetota; class UBA11346; order UBA11346; family UBA11346; genus BOG-1363. The sequence goes on from JANMYZ010000117.1 coordinate 5,332, forward strand.
GCCATCATTGTCCAAAGATCACTGCCATCTTGTCGGCGCAGGCGGAAATCGTGATTTTCTGAGATTCCTGCTCGGCGTCGTTCCATATTTATGACGGCATTTTTCGCGGCTTCTTCATCCATGAAGGCAAAGATGTCTTTGCCAATCATTTCATCGAGGCGATAGCCGAGCATGTCGGACATTCGCTGATTAACAAAAGTCGTTCGTGCCTTTGCGTCGATGAGCCATATGCCTTCCTGAGCCGTGTTGACAATGCTGCGATAGCGATCTTCGCTATCCCGCAGGGCGAAGTCCTGACGTTTGCGTTCGGTAATATCGCTACCAATGCCAATGAATTGGATGAGCTTCCCGCTCTCGTCATGAACCGGCTGAACGTCCATGGAAATCCAAAAAGTTGAACCGTCTTTGCGGTAATTGAGGACATCGACTTTAAAGCCAAGGCCGCTCAGCAAACCGTCGTGCATCAACGCCTTCGTTTGCGGGTCAGTTTTGGGACCATGCAGTTTATTGCCGGGACGGTGGCCAACGACCTCGTCACGGCTGTAGCCGGTTAGGCGCGTGAAACCACGATTCACCCATTCGATTTCCCCAGACGGATCAGTGATGATGACGCAATTATCGGTGCGACTGGCGACCAGTGCCAATTTGCGAATCTCTTCATGGTCCAGGTAGTCGATGGCGCGGTAGGTGAACATTATTTTTTCACCTTGGCTTTGATCGTTTCGGCGATGGCGGTCCAGGCCGGGATGCGCTGGGCCAAACCGAGGCGCGCGATGTATTCGTTGTCCAGATGCGTTTCCACGGCGTCCGCCAGAGGGTTGGCGCAACAGTGCTCGAACCGCTCCGCGATGTGCACCGCCGTCATCGGCGTGAAACCCATCGCCGGACACTTGTTCGGATGGTGATGAAAAACCACTGCTTCGATGAGGGCATCCGGCAGGCCCCACAACGACAGCAAGTAACCGCCGACATTGGTATGCGATACGCCAAGCGTTTCGTGTTCAGCAATTTCGACATTACGGTGGGCCAGTGGACCGTTCGCCAGCATGAGGCGGTAGCGTTCCGGCAGGTGATGAGCCAGCACCAGCTTGCCGCAATCGTGCATCAGACCGGCTGAAAATGCGGCATTGCACAGGTCTGGTGACTGTCGTTCGGCTTGGGCGATGGCCTTCGCCAGATGGGCAACCATCAGACTATGCTGCCACAGCGCCTCCGTCGTCACTCCGCCGGCGGGTGCATTGGTGCTGTGGGTAAAGATCTCTACCGCCAGAGTCATCATCCGCACGGCATCGATGCCCAGCAACGAGACGGCTTCTGTCGGCGAGGTGATCGTGCGCGGTAAACTGAACAGCGCTGAATTCACCAATTGCAGAACCCGCGCCGACATGCCGATGTCTTGCGCGACGATTTCTCCTAAACGGGCGATGGACGGATCTGGCGAGCGCAGGCACGTCAGGATTTTAACGTAAAGCTCTGGCAAGCTGGGCAGTGAGGTGATCCCAGCCGCTAAATCGGCCACCGCCGGATCATGGATCGCCAACCGCAGAGCACGCGAACGCGACACCGCCGTTTTCAACAGCCCAAGATCGCATGGTTTGTTGAGATACTGATGCACTGGGCCGATCGACCGCAGCAGCGTTTCCTGATCCGACTGGCCAGACAAGACGATGCGCACCATGTGCGGATGTTGTTTGCGCACGGCTTCCAATAATTGCGCGCCATCGATTCCGGGCATCCGCATATCCGAGACAATGACATCCAGCGGCTCACGTTCGAGCAGCGCTAAGGCCTCCAACCCACCATTCGCGGTGAAGACTTCCCATTCATCACGTAGTGGACGCAATAAGCGGCGAAGCCCATCTAAAATGGAGACTTCATCATCAACAAAAAGAATACGCAGGCGAGTGGTCATGGTGTCTCGTTACCTAGAAATGGCGTAGCACACCAGCCGTACCAAATTTCCATCAGCGGGATCAGCTGGATCAGCGGGATGCGTAACAGGCGGATGACCCCATCATCGTCGACCATGAATAATTGGCGGTTCACGGGACCTCCGTTGATAGAATGGTCGGAATGGCTTTGCATCCATGGTACCCCGCGAAAAGGCCAGTGATCAAGGAGCAATTATAAACGCTGCCTTGGGAACACCCTGGAACGGCTACAGACTACGGGCTACAGACCAGGCCTCAGTAAGGCCAGCCCGGCGCTGAAGCGGGCACAAGACCTGGAAACCTGTCGCATGCTGGCCGTGACCTTAGAGCAAGCGAGCGAAGCTTTCATCGTCGCGACCACACCAGATCGTCTCACTCAACTCACCGATTCTGTCTCACCAACATTACCTAAAAAACCAAAGGAATAACCAGCCATGCGCATCTTAATTGCTGAAGACGATGATACCTGCTCGATGATGCTCTCGCCGCCTTCCGCAGCCAATGCGAAGGCTACTTGGTCAAACCTATCGACCGAGCCAAGCTCACCGCGCAACTGACCAGCTTGGGATTTTCGCCGAGCTGAGTGAAGCCTGAACCAAGGCAACGAAAAAGAGGGGCTAACCACAGAGGGCACAGAGGGCACAGAGGGCACAGAGCAAGACAGTTTGATTTTCCTCTGTGCCCTCTGTGCCCTCTGTAGTAGTAAGGCTCTGTTTCTCCGTGCTATCCGAAGAAATCGCTACACGTACGAAAGGAATAAAAGCAGGGGAGGGGCTAAACCACAGAGGACACAGAGAAAGGCATTCTGAGTTTCCTCTGTGCCCTCTGTGTCCTCTGTGGTTAGACTTCTCCGATCTTTGTCTTCGCTTGGGTTCCGGCTTGGCCGGGCTGGGGTTAGTATATTTCTCTCTTCTCGCGTTTCCATATTTCCAGGAGTCTTCGCGACTCCATAACAGCCCATCTTAGGTTTTCGTTTACAGTTTATTCAATTGCTCAATCGCGGCGGTGAAATCTTGCGGTGGGGCGCAGTGAATATCGAGCGCTGGTCCGCCGATGGGATGTGGCAGGCGTACGCGTGAGGCATGCAGCAGGTGGCGGGTGACGTGAACCGGATCGCGGCGGTCGCTATAGAAACGATCGCCGTAGAGCGGGAAGCCCATCTCGCTGAAATGGATGCGGATTTGGTGATAGCGTCCGGTCTTTGGTTCGACGCGGATTAAGCTGCCGTAGCGACCAAGGCGATCGACGACTTCCCAGGTGGTGATGGCTTCGCGCGCGTCAGGCCCGCGTCCGCTTTTCCATTTTTCAAAGCCGCGTTGGCTTTCGACTTTTACCAAATAGCTCTTGTAGGTTCCGCTTTCTTGCGGGTGGCCACGGACGATGGCGTGGTAGGTTTTTTCTACCGCGTGATCGCGGAACATTTTTTCTAAGCGTTCGGAAACTTCTTTTGAGCGTGCAAACAACACGATGCCAGAGGTGTCGGCGTCAAGCCGATGTACGGCAAACAGTTCGCCCAGATGCGGCTTCAGGATGTCGATGAGGCTCCAGCTTTTCACCGCGTCGGTCGGCGTCACTGGTAAAAATGGAGGTTTGTCGTAGGCAATCACGCCAACGTCGTCGAGCAAGACGCGCCGAGGATCGAAGCGATGTTCGGTGTCTTCAGGCAGAAAGAATTCAACCACTTCGCCGCGCTTAAGAATGCGGCTGCCGTAGGTCTCCACGCGGCCATCGATGCGGCAGCAGCCGTTTTCCAGCAGTCGACGAGCAGCGCGTAC
>JANMYZ010000120.1:0-6712 GCA_031382605.1 Planctomycetota bacterium
AAGTTGCTGCAAATAATACAGACGCAGCAAAACCAGCGAAGGCCACGAACAACAACACCCGAGTTCCGCGCAGCGGACCTCGGGTGGGCTTTGCCGTGACGTCAAGATTATTGTTCACGATCAGCACTATCCTTTAAACGATGGCTTTAAACCAAGGCTTTAAACCAAGGATTAAACAATGGATTTTGCCGCTGCAATGATGCCAGCAACGCCGAAGCCATGCTTGTCATAGAGTTCGTCAGCGGTGTACGCACTCTGACCAAACTCACCTTTCACGCCCAGCACTTTGACTTTGCTTGGCAAGCTATCGGCTTGACCAAGCGCCGTCAGCAACATCGATCCCGCGCCGCCGACCGCTTGATGATCTTCAACCGTCACCAGCTTGCCGCCGGTCTTGGCCAACGCCGCTTGATGAGCAGCGACGTCAGGACGATTCGGCATCGCGTTATTGAGCACGATCGCGCCAATGCCGTCAGCGGCGAGTTTTTCCGCAGCCTTAATCGCGTGCGTAACCAGCGAGCCATTCGCGCTGATGACCACCGACTTGCTCTTGCCAGCCGTGGTGTCAGCGACCGTCATGGCCTTGGCCCAGCCGTACTCAGCGCCAGCTGGCTTGAGCGACACCGGGAAGTTCTCACGACCGCAGAAAAACAAGGTCGCTTCTGGTTCATGTCCAGCTTGACGATCCTTAGCAAATTGCGCGATGGCATAGCCCATCGCCCACTCAGCTTCCTCCGCGCTGGCAGGGCAATATTGCTGCACATGCGGAATCGATCCGCTTGCAGCAAGATAGGTCAAACCCTGATGCGAAGCGCCATCGGCGGCGTCCTGAAAACCGGTGTGAGTGAAAACCGCGATCACCGGCGATTGGCTGAGCACGCCCATGGTCAGCGGCAGCAAACCTTTGGTCGCACCGAATTGCACGAAGGTGTCGACGACTGGAATGTAACCGAGTTTAGAAAAGCCAACGGCGGTGGATACCATGTTCGATTCGGCAACCCCGACTTCGAATGATAATTGGGGGAACTTCGCACGAAATGGCGCCACGCCGGTAGAGCCTTGCAAGTCGGCGCTGACGCTGACGACAGGCAAGCCTTTGTCTGCCGCAGCGATCATCGCCTTGGGAAAACCCGCTTGGATCTTGTCTTTCTTCACCGCAGGAACTGCCGTGACCGGCGCTGGTGCAGCGGCAGCCTTGGCCGCCTTGGCCGCAGCGGCGTCTTCCAGTTCTTTCAACCACGCGGCGAACTCGGGGGCTAACGGCTTGCCGCCATTGATCTCATCAACAAAAGGCCGCAATTTAGCAGCGATATCGCCGCCACCCAGTGGGTAGCCGTGGCCACCACTGGCTGACTTCACGGTGCTGGCAACGCCGTAACCCTTGACGGTCTTGGCCCAGATCGCCACCGGCTTGGTGGGATGCGCTTCAACGGTAGCGATAGCAGATTCAACCGCGCTATATGCGGCTTGCAGATCATTCCCGTTGGCGAGCTTGATGACTTTCCAACCCTGCGCTTCAAGGGAGTTAAAATACGGCTGCATCGAAAAGCTGTCTTCATCAACGCGACCAGAAAGTTTGGTATTGTTATCGCTGATCACCAACACGAACGGCGCCAGCAAGCCCTTAGCCGCCAGACCAGGAATCGCGGTGACCGCTTCTTTGGCTTCGCCTTCCATCATCGCGCCATCACTAATCACGCAGATGGTGGTGCGCTTATGATTGGCCAACACATCCGCCATCGCCAGACCCTGAGCAATCGGAATCGACGAACCCAGTGGTCCGTTCGATACCATCACGCCATCAGGGAAGAGGTGCGATTCGCCGTGACCCGTCAGCTTTGACTTAATCGAGCGAAAGCCTTTGAGATCATTGACGGTGACATCGGCAAAGCCGTAGTTGGCTTTGAGCGCATAAACGCCATTTTCGGTGTGACCGGCGTCGTTGGCAAAATTGAAACGCTGATGCCACGGACTGGCGCTGAACATGATGCCATGAATCGCTGACATCAATTCAGCCAAAGCCGCTGGGCCGCCCCAATGACAAGCCGCGCCGCCGACGACCGCGTTCATGTCCATCAACGCCACCATGGTGCGCGTTGCCACCGGACAGGCGACGACTTCGCTTCCACCATCTGCACGCTTGACCGTTGCAGGAAATTTCGGTTTGCCGGGATTGCCAGCCAAAGGATTTGGATAACTCAAACCTTTGCGATGGCGTTGTTCGGGCGGGACAGCAGAAGCGGCAGCGAGATCGACAGCCATGGGATCAACTCTTTCTGTTTTGGTCGTGGTTTTGAGGAGGCGCAGACTGTGGCGAGCAACCTCAGGTCGGCAACTCACGAGATGCCATGCGGCGACGTTGATCACAAAACCAGTGGTCCGTAGCCGGTTTCCGGTACTCCCTCGGCATCGTCTCTTATCGAGAGAGGCTGTGCTACACTGACGAACCCCTGCCCACATGTCACATGACTGACTTCTCCGATGGTTTAGAACGCCGCCCATGCGCACCACTCTCCTTGCCCTGGCCCTCTCATTGATTCTCGGCTCTCTCGTCGCTGGCGAAGCCGCGAGGCCGACCTTCGTCAATGCGAAAGTCTCCGCCAAAGAGATCTGCCTGAATGAACCCCTGCGGGTTGAGTTCACCACCATGCCCAGAGAGATCGCTGACGTCGACATCGTCAATTCGATCAGCAATAGTTTGCGCTTAGGCGCGTCAAAATCGTGGCGTTTAGTGGGCGAGCCTCAGGTGACCGAATCGCTGCGCTTGGCCCCCGCGCCAGCCAATAGCGAAAAGCCGGTCAAGGAACGCCCAAAGCCCATTACGGTAGTTTTTTCTCTTTTACCGCGCACGTCGGGTGACCTGACGTTGCCCGATCTTCCCCTCACGTGGCTGCTAGGGAATAATTTTGCGAAATTCAACTCGGTCACCGTCGTTTCGAGTATCTTAGTTGCCGGCAAACGCACTGATCTGCCGCAAGAAGCCAACGGCGTCGGTGGCTTTGCTTGGTCCAGCACGCTTGATGAAGTACGCACTCGCGTCAGTGCTGAAAAGATTAAAAAAGACGGTGCCAAAACGATCATCACGCCAAAGCCCCCGCTGTCGCTTATCTATACCGAAGGACTCCTCGGCGAAGCCATTCTGCGCGCGCCCGCCCTCACTTTAGATGTCGCCCGCACCGAATTCCTACAACGCTGGGGCATCCCGCAACAAGAAGACGCCGGTTCGCTCACGTGGTTTATCGGTTGGACGCGCATCACGGCCCGCCCCGACCCTGAGGGCATCACGCTCACCCTCGTCCGTGAAGACATCCAGGCCAAGCTTGCCAAAGCGCAGGTCAGTTCCGACATCTTCAACGTTCTGGAAAACTCAAAAGAAACTGATAGTGAAAGTAAAGAGCGTAAAGACCGTGAAATTCAGGTCGAAGTGAATCGGCCTGCGGTTCCGGAGAAGTAAAACGGTTCGGTTCCAGAGTGTGAGGCAAGAGTGTGAGGCAAGAGTGTGAGCCAAGATATTATGAAAACTATGAGCCCCGCGTGATTACGCGGGGCTTTTTTTTCTCAATCCTTGGGGAACATCAAAGCGGAAAGTAAAGTCGAACAGGCGGCGCAGAGACGCGGAGGTGAGGAAATGCCTCTTTCATCTCCTCTAAAAAATCGCCTCGTCTTCTGCTCGTGATGAAAACCTTTGGTTGTCCAATGAGATTGCCCCCACGAAACGCCGCACAGTTCCTTTGTGCTTGAGCGAGAAGTCTAAACATCGCATGGCGATACACGCAGCCGCCTCTGGACCGCGCTCAGAGTGCCTAATGATCCCGCGCCATGTTCGAACTACTTACCGCTCTTTGCTCGACCGAAAACCTCATCGCCTTGGCCACCCTCACTGGCCTAGAGATCGTGCTCGGCATCGACAACATTATTTTTCTTTCGATTCTGACGGCGAAGCTGCCAGAACACGAACGTCCCAAAGCACGCTTTATTGGTCTTGCGTTAGCGATGGGTGCGCGCATCGGATTGCTGCTCTCCATTACCTGGGTGATGAGTCTGACGAATCCGCTATTCGCCTTTTTTGGCCATTCCGTCAGCGGCAAAGATCTGATTCTTATCCTGGGCGGCCTCTTCCTGATTGCTAAATCAACCCATGAAATCCATTCGAAGCTCGAACATGCCGAGGAGGAAGCAGGCGGTGCGGGCGGGAAAGGTAAATACGCGTCGTTTGGCTCGATACTTATTCAGATCGTGCTTATTGATTTGGTTTTCAGTTTAGATTCCGTCATCACCGCCGTTGGCATGGTCAATCCCGCCGCTGGTGCCGCCGCTGGCAGCCTGGCACTGAGCCCTGACGGCCAAGCAAAACTGGCCGTCATGATTATCGCCGTGGTCTTGTCGATTATCGTGATGATTCTCTTCGCTGGCAAGATCGGTAACTTCGTTGAAAAACACCCAACCATCAAAATGTTGGCCTTGTCATTCTTGATCCTGATTGGTTGCATGTTGATGGCTGAAGGCTTCGGCCAACACGTCAACAAAGGCTACATCTACTTCGCCATGGCCTTCTCGCTGGTGGTCGAAGTGATCAACATGCGCCTGCGCAAGAAATCCAAGCCGATGGTCGGTGGCATCACCGGAAAATCTCTGCCTGGCGATAATCCACCAGTGTAAGCTTCTGCATGAGAACCATGCGTTGGCTGATCATCTCTCCATCTCATCAACGATGACTCGACTTGGCGTTTGGTAGGCCGCCGTCATCAGCCCTATTGGACAACCTGGACAACCTGGATAACCATCGTGGTACCTCCATCAGATGCGTGATTCCCTAACCATCAGCAAAACTACGGCGCCAACCGCATACATCGTCATGGCGTTTGCCGCGCTCTATGTGATCTGGGGCAGCACGTACCTGGGTATGGCGATCGCGATCGATACCATGCCACCGTTTCTTATGGCATCGACGCGCTTCTTCGTCGCTGGTGCCATACTTTACTTTCTTCGGCGGTGGTTGGGCGATCCAACGCCGAATGCGCGCCAGTGGGGTTCGGCCGCGATTATTGGGACGCTGTTGTTTCTTGGCGGCAATGGCGTCGTCGCATGGGCGCAACATTGGGTACCGTCCGGCGTCGCGGCTCTGCTGATCACCGCCACGCCTTTCTGGATGACCATCTTGCCGTGGTTAGCAGGACATGCGCCACGGCCCACAATGCTTGGACTGATAGGCATTGCCGTCGGTTTAATCGGCGTCGGACTGCTGGTGAGTTTTCCTGTTGGGAACGCGCCGAACGCATCATTGATTATTGGCTCACTCGCCATCGTCGGGGCATCGTTATCGTGGACTCTCGGTTCGTTATCGAACAAACGTTTGCCGCTTCCCAAGAGCGCATGGATGTCCTCAGCAACTCAGATGCTCTGCGGAGCCGTCGGCCTTGGCGTGGCCGGAGTCCTCGGCGGAGAAGTGCAGCGGGTCGAACTTGCTGCGATTTCCCTGCGTTCGTGGATGGCATTGATCTACCTCATTTTTGTAGGCGCGATTCTTGGATTCAGCGCCTACACCTACTTATTGCAACACGTCAGCATGGCGCGGATCTCAACCTATGCCTTCGTCAATCCAGTGGTCGCGGTTTTTCTTGGCTGGTTGATAAATAACGAACCAATCGGCCCGCGTACGCTGCTTGCCGGTGCCCTTATTATTGCGGCAGTGATTATCATTTTGCGTTCAACCGCGACAGCGGCAGCGGCACCCTCGCTGTCGCTGTCGGAGTCTCAACCGTCCAATCGACAGTGACGATCATCGCCGAGCCATAGTTCGGCGATGATTTGCGCGCCCCACTCTTCGTCACGCCCCCTTCGCCAACCGACACAAAAGCTCCGCCCCCTGCTTGAGTCGTTCATCAGGCACGGTGTAACAAATGCGGAAGTGCGATGCGCGTTCGCTGAATACCGAGCCAGGAATCATCAGCATGTTATTTTTGATCGCGAGATCGACGAACGAGTCGCCGGTATAACCAGCAGGGGCTTTCGCCCACAAATAAAACGCACCATCTGGCGGCGCGAGTTCGAACTCCTGCGATAAAATGCCGACCATCAAATCACGTTTGCGTTGATAAGCGGCGATGTTTCCGCTGTTGTCGACCGTTGGACACGCAAGCGCGGCGTACTGCACCATCGATGGGGCGCAGACGAAGCTGTATTGCTGAACCTTGGTCATTGCCTGAATGATTTCTTTCGGGCCAACGGCGTAACCAAGCCGCCAGCCAGTCATGCCGAAAGACTTGGAATGACCGACTAACACCACCGTGTCGGGATAGACCTCGGCCATGGAAGTCATCGGCACGTAGCTAAAAGCACGATAAATTTCATCGCTAATCACCGTGATGCCGTGCTTGGCGCAGACTTTCGCGATCGCTTCCAGCTCACTCTTAGGAAAGATGCGACCGGTGGGATTTCCAGGGCTGTTCAACAGCAGCAGCTTGGTCTTAGGCGTGATGAGTTTTTCTAAACGCGCCGCGTCGATGCCGAAACCAGTGTCGTACGTATCGAGGTACACCGGCTTGCCGCCGAAGAGGTTCACCAAATGTTTGTACATGACGAAATAGGGATCAGGAATGATCACTTCGTCGCCATCATCGACCAGCGCGAGAAGAGCGAGAAATAATCCGCCGCTGACACCGGACGTGATCAGCACCTGATCAGCTGCATAATCGCGCTCGGTAAAGACCTT
>JANMYZ010000150.1:0-2321 GCA_031382605.1 Planctomycetota bacterium
CGGCAGTGGCCGCCGGTGATGCTGACCCTGCAACGCGATGCCGGGGGCAAGACCATCGCCGATCTGCGGACCGCTCCGTTTGCGCTGCCCCAGGATCTACCCTTCTATCAGGAATTCGCCGGGCTTCCAGCATCGCAACGCTCAGCCCCTCTGTCCGCGACGGGAGCACGAAGATGTCGTGCTCGTCCAGGAGTTGCGGCACCATCTCAGTGGACACTGCCGGAAGCAGCGTGATGTGGTCGCAAGACAAAGTACCCGCCGCAATCTGCCTTGGTGTGTCTGCGTTTTTAGCCTCGTTGCTCATTGATCGCCTTGCCGCCCGCATCGCTACCCACCTTGGCACCGATGATCTCTGGCTGAGTTTTCTGCTTTTCCTTGGCATCGTAGGTGGATTGCTCGGCTATGGCTGGCGCGGCCTTATTTTAGGTCCAGCAGCGGTTTTAACCGTCAGCATTTTGATCCAGGTACTGCCGGCGTTGTATGGCCGTTCGACGAAGATTTCTTCACCGTCATAGAGCATTCTGCGATGAGCCGAATATGGCGTGCGAGGCTCAGAAGCTGTCTGAAAACTGGAGAATGACATGGAGGACCGGAGAACCGGAGAAGCCAAAAGCTAAGAATCTGCGTAGATTATTTCTAGACAGCTTCTCAGATATTATTAGCTCTGCGGCGTTTCGTCTGGGTTCAATTTCATTGGACAACCAAAGAAGAAAATCGACCAGGAGGCGCGGAGGTGAGAGGAGGAAAAAACTCATTCTCTCCGGCAAGCATCTCCCCTCCTCCGATCTCCGCGTCTCCGCGCCTCCTGTTCGATTTTTTTCCCGCTTTGATGAGCCCCAAGGACGAAGAAAAGACCCACACGAAACGCCGCAGAGCCATATTATTCACACAATTTGCCCCAAACGCTCGCGCACTAATTCACGTTGACCACCGGCGTTCACCACGCGCAGCAAAATGTCTCGGTCGGGAACATCAAGTTTATCGAGCGCGGCGGTGAAACTTGCTACCTGCGCTTCGGCGCGCACGTAGGTGGACAATACATCCCACAGGCGGTCGCCCTTCAAACAGGCGCGGCACCAGGTCAGGCCTTCTTTGTAAACCATGCGACTGGCGAGGCGCTTGGCGAGAATCGCAATGCGATGTGCGCGAGGAATGCGTTCCATTAAACGCTCAGGGAAATCTTCGACCATCACTGCGGGGCAATGAGCGCGCAAGTGACGTAGCCAGGTAGACTGATATCCTGGGTCTTCGAAATGCGTTTGAATGACGCTTTCTAATAAACCGCTCACACGATTGATCTCTTCGCTGAATTCTGGTGACAATGCCGACAGCGCGACTTCGCGACCGCGACGAATCCAGGCGCTGACCAAGGCTCTGGCCTCGTCGTCAGAGAGCGCGCGAATAATATCGATGACTTCGCGGACGTATCGTGGTTTGCGCGCGATGAACTCTTCGTCGCTCATGACCAAGCCTGCGAGCACCTCATAGCTGGAACAAATCACGCCGCCTTTATTAGCAGAAGAATCTTTGATCGCTAACAAGCCCGCCTTTTCCAAATTCGCCCGAGCATTTGGGGTCAAGAATATATTAGCACCTTCGACCATGCCTTTCGCACTCGGCTTGCCGTCGCTCTTAAGGAACTGTTGCCAGTTCTCGTCATTGATGGTGTAGGGTCGGCCACCACAGGGCAGAAACAAATCGGTTACCACGGTGTTGTGCAGCGTGTTGCGAAAAGCTTCGCCAGCCTTGTCGGTTGCAGGAACAACTTTGGCCCCGGGTCCGCGCAGGAAAGTTGAGGAAAAGCGTGCGACGCCCTGTGCTTCGTGCACCAATCGTAAAAGCTCTGGCCAATGTAATCCGGCGGGGTCATAGACGCCACCGGTGCCATCACTGATCGCCACGACTTTCACGCGGGCGCCGTGTTCACGATGCAAAATTTTGAGCAGATTTCCGCCGACATCACCGTCGGGGCCGCCGGTCATTTTCACCGTGTACGACGCTTTCGGCGCCACGCTCATCAACGGCAAGATGGTTTCAATCCAGCGGAAAATACCTTCGCTCGTCACGCCGAATTCTTTGTGATTGATACCTGATCCCGGCTTCGACGACATCAAAGTAGCGTGATGCGGCAGGCCACGAATCTGTGCTCGCTTCGCTACCCAGCGAATGCGGTCGGGGGTCATGTTTTCATCTGGGCCAAGGAAGATCAGATCATGTTCGCGTTCTTCGTCGTGCGGACCGATGACTTCTGGTACCTGACCAGCGGGCAGAATTACATCCAACAAACTATCGACCAATTGTTTCACCGCAGCATTCGCATC
>JANMYZ010000163.1:0-4558 GCA_031382605.1 Planctomycetota bacterium
CTCCTGTTCGATTTTTCTTCCCGCTTTGATGGGCCCCTCGGGCTAAGCAAAGATCAACGCCGAACTCCGTAGATCCAAAACATGGATTTCTCAGCCTTCTCTGCGCCTTACTCCCATTCACTCAGGAATAGCCCATGCGTCACTTCTTTCTCATTCTGATTTTCCCCTTGTTCACAGCCATTTACGCCAGCGAAACGGATGCGTTGGTTGAGCGCATGAAAGACTCGTACGCGCGCGAAGCTGCTGGCGATTACCGAGGTGCATTTACCGCGCTAGGCACCGTCAGACGTGGCCAGGCGCAAGAATATCTGCTCCAACTGCGCTCTGGTTGGCTGCTGTATTGCCTGGGCCATGACGAAGCTGCCGTCATCGCTTATAAGGCAGCAATCCTCGTAGCGCCGCAATCAACAGAGGCCAAGCTGGGCTTGATTTTACCGTTGATCGCCAGCGGGACGTGGGACGAAGTTGAACGCGTGGCGCGGTTAATTTTACGCAACGATCCGCATAATTTTACTGCCAATCGTTGGCTCGCCGAAGCGAACTTGGCACAAGGTCATCCACGTGAAGCCAGTGATCTGGCTGAACATCTCAATGAAAGATTTCCCGCTGACCCTCCCATCATGGAACTGTTAGCGCGTTCACGTTCCGCTCGGCTGGATCGCAGCGGTGCGCGTGAAGCATATCAACGATTACTGCTGCTTTCACCGAGCAATGTTGCGGCCCTGACAGCGCTCAAAGAATAGTGATCGCCTTGCATGCAAGGTGAGCAATGAACAGGCATCTCGCTCTACGCCCAAGCACTAGCCAGATCCACGCACGCCATAACGATGGGAGACACGCGAGGAATCATGCTTGGACCTTATTTAAATGAGACGTTGACCAACTGGGCGGCGGATTTTTCCCATGGTGACGGCATCACCTTATTCCCGGTGGCAGTCCAGGGCGAGGCGCAGGCCGTGCTCGGGCTATTGCTGGTTGCTGCCTGCGAACATCGCGGTGTGGAGCCCGCCGCCTTGGTTGAGGACGATCTGAAGCACGCGTTGTTGGGTCCGATTGCACGCATGCCACTTGATGCCGAAACGCGACCATTCATCCCCAGTTTATGCCGCAGCTATTTAGAAGATCTGCAGCGCCAAGGTCGCCTTGGCAGTGGGAAAACTTTGGGCCGCTTTGTCGGCGCGCTGAAAGAAGCCTTTGTTGCCGCCGATCCACTCCGCCCCCAAACGTTTACACGTCCTGGTGAAAAGATTGGCCGTAATGACCTGTGTCCGTGTGGCAGTGGAAAGAAGTTCAAGAAATGTTGCCAAGAACCGTGAACGCGGTGGTGATCAGGCATGGCGACAAATGAGCGACGGTAAACAACGCCATTGCGCCAAGGTTCATTCGCGCTTGCGGCGGCCTTCGACGGCGTAGCGCGTGAGTTCGTGCACCGCCGGGCTGTCGACCAAAGTCCCGAGTCCAAAATCATCGCCCAAATGCAAAGTCGCCCATAACGCAGCCGCATTGCCGGCTTGCCGTTCAGCCGCACTTTGCGGTTCATCTTCCTGCGCAATCTGCGAGATCCGTTTGCTGGCGAGTAGTGGCAAGGCGAGTAACACCACGCGCACCAGATCATCGATCTGAATCCCTGTCACGCTGGTGGGCATGCGTTCGCGCAGCTCCAAACGCAAGCGATCGACTAATGCGGCCAGATGCAGCGTTTCGATTTCTTGATGCGCTTGACCGCGGCGTTCAACCGCCGTTTCAATCAACGATTCCACCGACATCCGACGTGGCACGGTTTCGGATAATCGCGCACAGATCCAGCCGACTAAACGCGCGCGTTCTTGGCCGCGCAAATTGGAGCGCAGCAGAATTGAGAAAAACCGTTCAACGATATCTTTGTCTTTGCCGCCGACGCCACGGTAGCGTTTTAAGGTTTCTTCAGCGATGGTGAAATGACCCAAACGCACACGACACAATAATAATCGACGCCATGCATCCGGATCGGTGGCGCGCGCGGAAGCATAGCGCGCGAAGGCCGCTTCTGCGGTGGTCAAATCGCCTAGGACCTCACACGCTTGGCCCAAATCAAAATGCGCTGCTGGCGCAACATCGGTCTGGCCGCCTTGTCGTAACAACAGCCGCGCCGCACGCACAAACCCCAAACGCAGAGCGAGGCGACCGAGCTGCACCGCCACCCACGGATGTTCACTATCGGCGAGCGGCGCCCAGGCCGCTTCATCGCTCTGCCCTAATGCTGGCCAACGACTACGCACGATTTCCAGCGCGCGCTCAGGATCTTTGGCGTGGTGATCCAGCAGTTCAGCGACCTGAGCTGCGACCAACAGCGGTTGATGTCCGAAGCGCTCGACCAAGCGCGCAAGGCCGCTTTCGCCACCCCAATGCCCAGGGCCATTCAGCACCAAAGCATCGAGAAACGCCGCGTCAAATTCCTCATGACGACGACCGAGGTCGATTTCTTTAGTTTCACCCGCACCCGGACCGATCAGCCACGCATGTTCTTCGCCCGTCGCGCGATCAAGTTCTAAATAGCAGTCACAACGCAGCGTCGGCAACCACGCCCACATCGCCATGATTCGCGTATTCAGCACCACATCCAGTTCACGTGCTTGGCCTTGCCCCAAATGCAGACGCGTGCGTGCAAGGTCGACGAATTCATCTAAACTTGCCGGAAATACTCCGAAAATAATCGCCAGTCCACCAAGCGTCACCGCGCGTCCCTCTGGCCCGGTCACCACATCAATTCCAGAAGCGACCAATGGCGGCGGACGCAAACGACCACTGCGCAGCTGGGCGCGTTGACGGTGCCAGTCGTGACTGAGAGTAAGGAGCGGTTCGGACATTCCTGCGTTCCTACGGTGAACCTACGGCACCTTTGCAGCGCACTCAAGCACTGCCATGCAGGTTTCAACATGAGCAAGGATGCTGCCGCCAGATGCTGCCTTTGCCTTGCCGCAAAGGATCACACCATGCGGAGCGTGACCACGCTTGCTCCCGCTCCCACTTCTTCTCCCACATCTTCTGCCTTAATGTCCCCCGTGATTCATGCGGCTGCCGACGATACCCATTCGGCCATTGTTGCGCAGGGACTTGGGAAAACGTTTCGTACCTTTGATCGTCGCTTGGGATTTCTTGGCAGCGTCCAGGACATTTTTTCACGCCGATACCGCGAGCTCAAAGCGGTGCAGGATGTCAGCCTGACGATTCCGCGTGGACAAATCATCGGCTATATCGGCCCGAATGGTGCCGGGAAAAGCACCACCATTAAAATGCTGACGGGCATTTTGAGGCCGACCACCGGCACCGTCCGCGTCAACGGCTTCGATCCTCATCGCCAGCGGGCGCAATATGTTCGTACGGTGGGCGCGGTATTTGGCCAACGCAGCCAGCTGTGGTGGGATCTTGCCGTGGGCGAAAGCTTTGAACTTTTGCGGCATTTGTACGACGTGCCGCTGGCTGATTTCCAAGCGCGACTCAAACGTTTTGACGAGGTGCTTGAGCTCAAAGAATTTCTGCGCACGCCCGTACGTAAGCTGTCACTTGGCCAACGGATGAAAGCCGACCTTGCCGCAAGTTTACTCCATAATCCGCCCGTGCTTTTTCTGGATGAGCCCACCGTCGGCGTTGATGTGGTCACCAAAACGCGCCTGCGCGCTTTTCTGCGTGAGCTCAATCGTGAGCAAGGCACCACCATTTTGTTAACCACTCACGATATGCAGGACATCGAAACGCTCTCACACCGAGTGTTAGTTATTGATCATGGTCGCATCATGCACGACGGCGCTTTAGATGTTCTCAAGTCAAAATACGGCGCACGCAAACGCTTGCTGTTGACGCTGCGCGAAGCGGTGAACCAAGAAGTGTTTGACGGTTTGCCACGCGACGGCGTGGCATGGAGCCAGACCAATCCGGTTGAACTGGTCGCTGCGGTTGATGCGGGCTCGGATTCTGCCGCGCTTTTACAACGCTGCTTTTCCCTGCTGCCCGTCGTCGACGTACGCATCGAAGAACCAACTATCGAACAAGTGGTGGCCGCGTTGTACGGCGGCCGTGCGGGATAATTCGCTGCGTCAGCATTTTTCTTGGCTCGCTGACGTGCAGGCCAGCCCGCTGCGGCCTTGCCACCGTCAGCTCAGGTCCAGGCTGTGCCGCCGATAGGTTCACTTATGTCCAGCGCTGCGCTTCCCTACATCCATGCCGACGTTCGCGAGCTTATCGCTTTGGCGCTGCGTGAAGATTTGCGCGATGGTGGCGATCTGACGTGTCGCGCATTGGTGCCGCAACGTGCTCGGCTTGATGGAATCGTGCGCGCTAAGGCCGCTGGGGTGGTCTGCGGTTTACCGTTATTTCAGTTGGTATTCAACGCTCTCGCGGAAGACATGCCTGGGTGCGAGGTCACCGTCACGCATCACGTCAGCGATGGCACCGTCGTTCGCCCTGGTGACGAAGTCCTGCGCTGTAGCGGCAACGCCGTCACCATGCTCATCGGCGAACGCACGGCACTCAATTTGTGTCAGCGTCTGTCTGGCACCGCGACCATGGCGCGACGTTATGT
>JANMYZ010000245.1:0-3125 GCA_031382605.1 Planctomycetota bacterium
CTTTCAAATTGGTTATCCTGGAGTGCCTGTGGGTACGGCATTGAATCGTGAGGTCGAAGTCTTCTTGACGTATTCTGGTACTGCCGTTTCGGGCACCGATTACACGACTTCAAGCGTGGCATCAGTGAAAATTTCGGCCAATGCGCTGACCGCGAACATCATCATCAGTCCTAAGGCGACTCCAACGGATGCTGATGACAAAACCCTCAAATTGACCATCACGCCAAACGCTGGTTACACGATTGGAACCGGCAATGACACCATGTCGATTTTGGCTGAAATAGACACCAGTTCGACCAAACCAAAGCCCGGATCAGTCGACAGCGGTTCGTCTGGCGGCTGCGGCATGGGCTCAGGCTTCGCTGCCTTGGCCGGCCTGGGACTGTTTGCGTTGTTCGCTTTCCGTCGCCGCTCTCTCTAATTTCTCACTCTTCTGAATTTTAAAAAACGATGACACCCACCGAGTTATCCGTGGGTGTCGTCGTTTGGTGCTCCCAGCGAGATTCGAACTCGCGTTCACGAGATGAGAACCGCTAGGCCTCTAGACGAGAAGTAAAAGGAAAACAAAAGGACCGTACGCCGGGCAGTCCGGCCAGGAGTGGGATGCAAGAGCCCCACGTTGAAGGGCCTGCTCATTACCCACAAGCGCGACCATATTCGTGCTCCCAACGTTGTGAGTAACGAACAGGTCTGCGGCATAGTCTCTCTTAGCGGTCGCCCTGATCGTCGTTTGCAAAAGCCCCCAACGGGGGCGACGTAAGGCCAGCCCGGCGCTTCAGCGCCGGGAACCAATGGGAAATTTCATCAAAAGCCCCCAAAGGGGGCGACGCTTCGCCGAACGTGAAATGTCCTCCCACAAAAACTCCTCGTCCCTCATTTCGCAGCCCAATTCCCCATCCATATGGAGCATGCCTTGGGAAATGACGTGATTCTGCGTCGCCCCCGTCGGGGGCTTTATTCACCAATTGCTCGGTTTCCCGGCGCTGAAGCGCCGGGCTGGCCTTATGTCGCCCCCGTTGGGGGCTTGAATTCACGAAGCGCATTCATGGGTAATGAGCAGCCCTGAAAGCCCGAAGATGCATCGAGCCAGAAGGAATCGTCGTCGCTTGTCAGCTCACTTTCCTCACTCACGGTGACCAGTGCGAGGTTTTAAATGATGCCATCGACTAATACAGAACCGATCAAGCCACGCAGCGGTTGGCGCATGCTCGGGCTGATGACGCTGGGAATGGTGATCTTGACGATCGGCGGTGGATTCTGGTGGTACTTCAGTGACAGCGATTTGGAGGCCGTGCGCGAACAAGCGCGACTGCAAGGGCGGCCGCTGAGTTGGAGTGACATGGGATTGAAGCCTGCTGACCCCGAACGACTGCGCATGTGGAAACGCGTGACTGAGCTCACAGAGCAGTTGAAAAGTTATCAGACAATAAATTATTCCCCAAAAAAAACTGGGCCGGTTTTCAAAATGTGGGGTCCAATTCCGCAAGAGATGCGTGATTACCACCAAGGTTTAGATGGCGCGGCTATCGCTGAACTTACTGATCTTTTAGACCGTCTCGGTGATCAACCTTTGGTGTTTCACGACCAACTTACTTATACGACAAATTTCCCTGAAATTGCTACGACTCGCGAGCTTCTGCGATTTACGCAAGAACGGTTGATCATAGCCGAAGGTATTGAAGTCGGAATTTGGAAGAAGAGAATGCTCTCCATATGCCATCGATTTTCTTCCGACACTTTAATGCTCTTCTTAGTGCGCAATGCTTTGATTGGAACTACTATAGATAGTCTCACCTACCGATTTGCCGCTCTGAAACAGGTCGACCCCAGCATTGCTAGTGAAATCCTGACAATGACACAAACCATACATGCCAATTTACTTCATGCTCTGGATGGAGAATTCCTCATGCTACTCGACTGTTGCACTCGCCGTACTGCCTACACCAACGAATGGTACGCTCAGCTTATCCTGCGTTGCGGACGCTACCGCGTACTATCAGCATACCTTGATACTCAACGGGAACTTCAATTCTTGAATGACCAAGGCAGTCTAGCCTGGGCACGCACTGCCGAAAAAAAACTCATAGAAGAGATGAAAGGCATTCCGAATCCATCGAAAATTCTAAAGGGCTTACTTCTGCCAGCCTGGAATACAGTAATCCGAATGAACCAAAAAACTATTCTGCGCGGCCGCCTGATTGCCGCCGAACTTCAAGGACAACCCTGGCCCATCGATACCTTCGATGCGACTGGCGCCGTGCTACGTCCGATCACTCGTGACGGTCGGATCATCGCCGCTTACTCCGTCGGCGATGATGGCATCGACCAAGGCGGCAATGAGAAAAAAGATCACGTTTTCCCGCTCTACGCCAAACCGTAGTCATCGTTTTTTCGCCTGATGTCCCCTGCGACGTGCACACTTCCGCGCTACTAAACTTCCGTAACACTCAATTCCCATGCCCGCCTTCGTCTATCTTTTGCGCTGCCGCGATGATTCATTGTATTGCGGCTGGACCGATGATTTGGCGCGCCGTGTCGCCACGCATAACGCTGGAAAAGGCGCGCGTTATACGCGTTCGCGTGGTCCGGTGCGCTTGGTGTGGAGCGAAGAAGTCAGTGATCGTAGCGCGGCGCTGAAGCGTGAGCTAGCGATCAAACGTCTGACGCGGGCGGAGAAACTCGCCTTGGCGGGTTTGCGTCCGCGCTCTTGGTGTCCGAAAAAAGTAGCCTTGGCGAAACGGCGACGGCAGCCAGCATCCCGCGCATGAGTATTTTGCAGGACATGGCGCGGCTGGTGGATGAGTTTCAAGAACTCCCGGATTGGGAAAGCCGCTACAAGCGCATTATCGCGCTGGCGAAAGAGCTGACCCCGCTGCCGGAAGAACAGAAAACCGACGACAACAAAGTGCGCGGCTGTTCATCCAGCGTGTGGCTGCATGCGGAACAACGCGACGGCAAAGTCATTTTTCTCGCCGATAGCGATGCCGTGCTGGTGCGTGGACTCGTAGCGTTGCTGGTCAAAGTGTATTCTGGTCATACGGCCAGCGAGATTCTTGCCGCCCCACCTGATTTTATTGAGGAACTGGGTTTGAACGTCAATCTTTCACCCAACCGCGCCAATGGCC
>JANMYZ010000304.1:0-2117 GCA_031382605.1 Planctomycetota bacterium
GGCGACCAGTGATCGTCCGGCGGTGGAGCGTTTAGCGGCGGCGTATGCGGCGCATACCTTGGCCGAACATTTTCGCGATGGCGGCCTAGATGTTTTATTGATGATGGATTCGGTCACGCGCTTCTGCCAAGCGCAGCGTGACATTGGTTTAGCAGCCGGCGAACCACCCGTCACCCGTGGATTTCCGCCCAGTGCTTTCGCCATTTTGCCGCGCCTTCTCGAACGCGCCGGCACCGGCATGGTGGGCTCCATTACCGGCCTTTATACGGTGCTGATCGAAGGCGATGACGAGAACGATCCGGTGGGCGACGCGGTGCGAGCGATCCTTGACGGACACTTATTTTTAAGTCGCCGGTTAGCTGGTCAGGCAATTTATCCCGCCATCGATCCGCTCTTATCGATAAGTCGTTTGTTAGTCGACCTTGCGGACAAGCCGCATTATCGCTTAGCGATGAAAGCACGCGAAATGTGGAGTGAATACGAACGGGTGCGCGATTTGGTGGAAGTCGGAGCCTATCGAAAAGGCGCCGACCCCAGAGTCGATCAGGCCATCGCGGTGCGTCCACGCTTGTTGGAATTTGTCCGCCAAGATATGGGCCAGGTTATTTCGCGCGCGGAAGCACTCAAACAACTGACTCAGATTATTGGTGAGCAGAAATGAGCCAGCGCCCGCGTTTTACTGCGCTGGTGATCCTGCATGAACGGCAGGAGCAAGAAGCCCGTCGTCGACTTGGCGAACTAGAACGTAAACGTCAGGAAATTTCCGAGCGCATCGGCTATCTCATGAACGAGCGCCACAGCGCAGCAACGGTCGTTGGACTCAGCGGGCGTGATCAACTGACGCGTTACTGGATTCACATCGAAGGACAGGTCCGCAGTTTGCATGAGGCCCTAGCGAAAAGTGAGACGGACATCTCTGCAGCGCGCACGGTTTTGGCCGAGGCTCATCGCGCGCACGCAACATTTATAAAGCTGCAAGAACTCGATGCCATCGAACGCGCGCGTTTGGCGGAGCGTCAAGCGCAACGTCGCATGGAAGAATTCGCGGTTCGGCGCTTCAACGAGCGCCAAGCCGAAGATGCCCGAGTTGCGGGTTCTCGGGCTTCAGAGTATAGCGACGAACATCAGGAGGCTCAGCCATGAACGGATTTATCCGCACTTTGGTGTACGGCCTCGCCGCGATGGGCATCGTCCTGCTGGTCGGCGGCCTGACCGCTTTGAGTAGTTTGCGAACCAATGGCAAGCTCAGCGCAAAGTCGTTGCGTCCGCTGGTGTTGTCGACCGAAGAACAGGCATGGCTTGAAACCATGCATCATCGCCCAGCAGAACCTGCCGAGGTCCCGGTTGCAGCAGCCAGTAACGAAAAGGAATTGCTGGTTCACATTGCTGAAATGGCCGGTGCCGCTCATGCGAATCAACTGATGACCAGTTTGCGCCGTCAGCAAGACTCGCTTGATGAACGGCAAGTGCACTTGGATCAACAATGGGCTGATTTGCAGTTGGCCAAAGCAGGTCTCGAACGACTTCAGCGACAAGTGCAGGACCAAGAACGCGCGCTGACGGACAAGGCCAAGATTCAAGCCGATGAACGTGCCCGCTGGGCGGGAGCGCAAGCGAATGAAGCGCAACGCATGCAGGTTATGGCGGAGGTGGAAAAGGCCCGCTATCGTGACCAAGCCAAACTTTTTGAGCAGATGAAGGACAGCGCTTGGCAAAGTTTGCGGCGTTTCACCCCGCGTGAAATCGCGCGATACCTCGCCTTGATGGAGCCGAAGAAGGCTTCCCGTATGTTGGTGCTGGCGCAACAAGATGTGGAATATCCCACCGTTGCGGTGGCGATTCATCAAGAAATGTTGCGTATCGATTTAGATGGCGTGAGCGGAGCCCAGGTGCAACGCCTAGCGACGTTGTACTCCTTTATGCCTGCCGAACAGATCGTCCCGTATCTCGATCAAGCCAGTCCGCAGGAAGTCGCCGACATCTTAGTCGCTATGGAAGCCGCCACGCCTGCCAAGAAACGCGCTGAATTGATGGAAGTCTTGCGGAAAAAGGACAGTCGACGGGAACAAGACATTCGTCAGTTGATTGAGCGGGCTCAAAAGCCAGCGGCCGGAGGC
>JANMYZ010000313.1:0-1814 GCA_031382605.1 Planctomycetota bacterium
CGCCATTCGATTTCTGATGAGGGAATCCACGCTGGTGTGGCGATCGCTGCCACTCGCCAAGTCAGTTGGCTAGAGCATGGTTTCATCCTAAATGCCGCGATCGATAGAACACAGAGGACCAGAGCACCAGAGCCGAGAATGAATGAGATATTTTTGAACGCTCACCCAAAGGATAAGCCGATGACTCGACGATAATCCTAATCTCTTTCTCTGGTGCTCTGGTGCTCTGTGTTCGATGTCTGTATCTCGGTTCATGAGGCGCTTCCGTTAGATGTTTTCGTCAACTGAGGATTGCGCCATTCCATTAACAGCGCGCAGTCGGCGGCGTCGGCATCGGGTAAATAATCATGCACCAACGATTGTGGTTGTAGGCCAGCACGCAACTGTGGCGTGATGACCGGATCAGGAATTTTACCGGCGATGACCGCAGCAACGTAGGCTTCGGGAGTTAAATGCCGATGATCTTTGTAGCCGCTGATTCTGCTACCCGCGATAAAACGAGCTAAACCGAGGCGTTTGACCAGCGCAAAACGTTCACCGTACAGGGCCTTGGCGACGCCACGTCCGCGCCAACTTGGCACGACGGCAATATCGACGCCATAAAGCGTGTCTCCGGCGGGATCATGATTGGTCAGCCAACCGTCGGCGCTCGCTGCGCTCCAGGTGTGTTGAGCATGCGCGGTATTCATGTGGATAATGTGAGCCGTGGCTGAACCAACGAGTTCGCCCGCTGCGTTGATGGCACATAAAGCACCGGCTGGGAAAATTCGTACATGGGCGGCAATCTGCTCAGGTTTCCACCACAGCTCGGATGGAAATGGCGGCGGAAAGCAAGCGGCCTGGATGGCAATTAATGCGTCGACATCAGCGAGCGTATAGGGACGGATACGGATCATGGCGGACACCACTCAGCGAATTATACCGGTCCGGTCATGACCGTCGCGGTGAATTTCCGTTTGAAGCCATTCGCTTCGTAGAGCTTGATGGCGGCGGTATTTTCGACCAGCACTTCAAGTGCGATGGCACCTGTACGACGCTTCGCTTCTTCGGCCATTAATCCATTCAGCAGCGTTTGACCGAAGCCCTTGCCTCGGCGTTGGGGATGCGTGGTGATCAGCTTCAGCCACGCACGTTGACCGGCGTCCTGCACGGCGGCAGCGGCGACTACGGTGCCGTTGTCCTCTAATAAATAATGGCGAAAACCTTCATGTTCACGCTTGGCTAAATTCGGCAAACAATGGTCGCTGTCAGGAAAACCCTGAATAAACACCGTCGCCACCGTGCTGTGGTCACGAGCAGTGGCTAGGCGCACACGCGTTGCCTGATCCGCTTGTGCAGCTTCGATGCGGCGTTCGTACAGCAGATTTTCTTTCCACGTGTTGAGGCCATGTGATTGCAGCAACAACCGCGCTTTGCGATTTCGTGAATCCACCAAAATACGAATGCTGCCATAGCGGCTGAGTTGCAACGCCGCACGTGCAGCGTCAAGCAGACTGCCCGCGATGGCGGCAGGCGCACCGTTGGCCACCGCTGGCCCCCATAAAGTGACTTGCTCATCGCTGTAGGGACAGATGGCAAGCGCCGCAATCGCACGCTCACCAACCATAGCGACAAGGACGCCCGCCGTCAGATCGAGCACGGTTTTCGTCGGCGTCAGCCCCATCCACGCCGCGATGCCGCACACTTGATGATCAGCTCCAGGTGGGCAGGCCGCAAACAATGCCAGCACCGCCGGACCGAGGTCCGGGCGTTGATCAAGATCGACAAGATAGCCAGAGCTAGCGGACATGAGGCACAGAGTATTCACACGATTG
>JANMYZ010000340.1:0-4064 GCA_031382605.1 Planctomycetota bacterium
CGCCATTATTGCCGGAGTTACTCTTTTACTGTTGGTCGGCTGCGGCAAGTCGAATGACGAAGCGGAATCCCATAAGGCGCGCGCTGCTCAGGCGGCAGAGATCTCCATTCCGGTGCGGACCCTGGCCGTTGCCGGCGGCACGGTGGCCGAATCACTTTCGGTCCAAGGTCGTTTAGAAGTGTGGCGGCAAGAAATTATTAATGCTCCGGTGGGCGGCATCATCCGCGAATTTCCAGCGCTCCCGGATCAAGTCGTCAAAGAAGGTGATTTGATTTTACGCCTGGATCCACCGCTGACGGAAGCCGAAGAAGTGGCCAAGGCGACGATCATGCGCGATCGCGCCGAACGTGCGCTCAAACGTTTGGAACACCTCAAGATCAATGCTCCGGTGACGGTCAGCGCCAGTGATTTGGAAGCGGCTCGCGACTCGGCTACGGATGCCACCACCGAACTCGAACGTTTGACCAACCGTCAAGCCAAGCGCCGGATCGTGGCGCCTTTCAGTGGCGTCCTGGTGAAATTTGAGGGCACCGTCGGCTCCGTCGTCACGGAAGGCCTTAAGATCGCGGAATTGCTCGACCACAGTCGTTATCGTATTCGTTTGGAATTACCGGAAACTACCCTAAGACGTTTGCAAATCGGTCAGACGGTCGAGATCCGCGCGCTCAGCGATGACAGTAGTGCCACCGGTACGGTCGCCAGTATTCCCGCCGCCATCGACGCCGAAAAGGGCACCGGTCAAGTGGTCATCGACACGACGACTCCACCGGCAACCTGGCGCCCAGGTGGTTTTGCCACGGCGCGTTTGGTGCTCAAGCAAACCACCGGCGCGGTGGTGTTGCCACGGGATAAAATATTTTCCGAAGAAAATCGCTCGTACTGCTGGACCACCGAAACACGCGATGGTCGCTTCGTCGCCCGTCGCAGCTGGATCGACATCGGTGCCGGCGATGAAACCAAACTGATCGTCACCAAGGGCTTGAATGCTGGCGACCACGTCATCATCGAAGGTTTGGCCGGTATCAGCGATGGCGTCAGCATTACGTTGGTGACTGAGCAAAAAGCGGACGCCGTAAAACCACTGGACGCGGCGGGGACGAAGTGACTTGTCTGAGCATGCTGGAAGTGAGTAAGTCCACAGCCATGGAAGTCTTTTCTCACCGTTTTCTTTTTGGTGATTACGTTCACCAAATGGCTTCCCTCATTTTTCAAGCGAAACAATTCCGATGATCGCTTCTATCATTCGTCGTCCTATTGGGGTGTGCGCCTTTACGCTCGCCATGGCCATGCTTGGTCTGATCGCGGTGCGGCAATTGCCGGTATCGTTGTTGCCGCCAGTCGAACTTCCGGTGCTGACCGTACGCGTCGATCAGGAAAAAGTTCCGGCGTCACAATTGGAAGAACGTATTCTGCAACCGTTGGAGGATGCTCTTATCACCTTGCCTGGGCTGGTGCAGCTTGAAGGCCGTGCGGTCACTGGCGCGGTGGAAGTGCGCCTGCATCTGCATGCGCAGGTGGTGCTGGATCAGTTGGTGAATCACCTCAATGAATTGCTGGCCAGTGTGCGCTTGCCGGACGGCGTCGAGCGCCCGCGCATTTTGCGTTATGACCCAGCGGCTGAGCCGATGATGCGCTTGGTGTTGCAGTCTATTCCTGGTGGTCCGTCGCTCGAAAATCTGTCGCTGGCCGCGCACGATGCGCTGGTGCCGCAATTAGAAAGTTTGCCGTCGGTGGCGGCCGTGCGTTTGCGTGGCATGCGCGATCATGAGCTGCGCATTCGTCCAGATCCTGCACGAATGGCGGCGGCGAAACTCACCAGCGAGCGTATTCACCAGGCGATCACCAGCGCGACCAGCACCCGCACGCTGGGTTCGGTGATGGACCTGAGCGGTACGCAAGGCGTCAGCCTGCGTGGTTCAGCGAATCGTCCTGAGGACATCGGTCGGGTGATTCTGGCGCCGGGAATTACCATTCACGATGTCGCCAATGTCGAAACGATTCTGACCGATCCAACCGAACTGGTGGTCGCTCTGCCGGATCAGGTGAACCAGGCGCATCAACCGAGCGGCGCCTTAATGTTAGAGGTCTTAGCGCAAGCCGATGCTGGGTTAGTCGCCTCGTCCAATGCTGTGCGAAAATATTTAGCCTCGATCGGTCAGCCCATCGGCGCTGATGAAAACATGGTTCCCGATCCCACGGCGACGCATTGGTCGTACGCCGGTGGCACGCTGACGCTGCTGACCGATCGCGCGAGTGCGGTGCGTACGGCGATTTCAGAAGTGCAATCCGCTGCGGTTGAAGGCGCCATTTTGGCGTGGCTGGTGTTGTTGGTATTTCTGCGCGCCTTCCGTCCGTCGCTGGTGGTTTTCTTGGCGATTCCGCTGTCAGTGGTCGGCACGTTCTTGCTGATGTCGATGGCGGGCGTCGGACTCAACCTGATGAGTTTGGGCGGTCTTGCCCTTGGCATCGGTATGTTGGTCGACACCGCCATCGTGGTCTTGGAAGCTGCTGATCGGGTTGGCGGCTCTTCGTCGGATCAGCAGGTGCGCCTGCGCGCCATCGCGGTGGGCGTGGGCGAAGTGACGGGCGCATTGGTGGCATCGTGTTTGACCAGCATTGCGGTATTCGTGCCGTTGGCGTTTTTGCCCGGTATTCTTGGGCGTTTATTTTATGACCAAGCGTTTACGGTGTCGGCCAGTCACGTCGTCAGCTTGGCAGTTGGTTTAGCGTTGGTGCCAACGCTGTTGGCGCTGCCGACGTGGCAACGACGCCCAGGTTATGGCTCGTGGGCGTGGCCAGCGGTCAGCGGTGGTGGTTTCACAAGGCGTTGGTGGTTCCCGCCATTGTTGCCGGTGCGCGCGTTGTGGCTGTTGCTGACCAGTCTGCGCTGGGTGGTGGCGACGATCGCACGCCTGCTCATAGCCACGGTTTTTTTGCTGGGAACGCTGCTGCGTTGGCCGATGCGCATGCTGATGTATCCCTTCGATCGCTTGTCCAGCGGTGGGCTTGGTGCGGTTGAAAAAACCTATGGTCGCATCATCGATACGGTTTTAGCTCGGCCCAAAGTTGGCCTGGGATTATTCGCCTGCGCCTTCGTCGTTGGCTTGGCTTTTATTCCGCATCTTCCAGTGCGCCTGATGCCGCCAAGTTTATCGACGCGATTTACCCTCGATGTCGAACTTCCGCGCGGGCAGAACGTGGTGCAGAGCAGTGCCTGGGCGGCGACCTTTCTTGGCTCGTTGCGCCAGTGGCGTCCAGATCTCGACGCGGTGGCTTTGGCTGGTGAAGATAGTGCCTACGCGGCTGGCTTGAATAAACGCGGTGATCACGAGTTACAATTGGTCGTCACGGTGGTGAGTCGGGCCAACGATCAGGCACACGAAGTGGCTTTTCTTACCGAGCTTGAACGGCGCGCGCTCAGTGCTGGCGCGGTGAGCGCAGCCGCGCGCACGCCACCGTTGGTCGATCTGGGCATGGGCTCAACCAATGCCATTGACCTCGCGATTCACGGTCCCGACAGCGACACCCTGCGACGCTTGGCGATGGATTACACCGCACTTTTGCGTGCGGCGGGCTGTAGCGGAGTGGTCACCTCAGCGACGGCTTCCGCCGAAGAATTACTGATTGTTCCCAATCCTGAGCGCATGCTTGCGGCCGGTATCGACAGCGACGCGATCAGCACAGCGATCGCTGCGGCCGCCGACGTGAAACTCATCACCGGTTTTATTCCGCAGTCTGGTGCAGCCGAGTCGAATGATCGCACGTTGCCGATTCGCGTGCATGGACCGCTGTGGGGCAAGGCCGCTAACGATCTTGGCTCGCTCAATGTGGGTACGGCAGACAAGCCCGTGCCGCTCGAAGCGGTGGCTCTCATCACCCGCAGCCTGCACGGCGGATTGATCCTGCATCGCAGCGGCGTGCGCATCGCCAGCATCACCGCTATCGCACTGCCACCAGGACGCACCTCAGTCGAGGTCATGGATCAGGTGCAACGCGCCGCGCCATTACCACCGGGCTACCGACTTATGGGTGACGGACGTGAAGCCATCACCACGCGTAGCTTA
>JANMYZ010000419.1:0-1782 GCA_031382605.1 Planctomycetota bacterium
GGCATGTGCAGTATTTACAGGTCGATGCCGCGCTGGAACTCGGCATGCTACCGCGCCGACTTGGTGGAATTTTATTGTGGTTAGAACGATTCATTCTCGCTCGCGCGACCTTGGTCACCACGGTCAGCGCTGCCATGCATCGACGCTTGGCCGCCAAATGCCACACGCGTCAAGTGATCAAAATGTTCCCGAATTGGGCCGATGTCGCCAGCATGCGCCCCTGGGAAGGCATCAACCGTTATCGCCAACAATGGGAGATCGACGAGCACACTCTCGTCGTGATGTACAGTGGTAATCTTGGGCGCAAACAAGGCATCGAAGTGTTGTTAGAAGCCGTCACGAAAGTACGCACGCCGCACCTGTTGGTGATCGCTGGCGAAGGCGCTGAACGGGCTGAGCTCGAAAGAAAAGCAAATCAACTGGGCATCAAAGCCATCCGTTTTGTTTCACTCGTCCCCTCTGAACGACTTGCTGAGTTCCTTTCTGCCGGCGATGTGCATTGCATCCCCCAACGCCGGGCAGCGGCAGGGCTGGTGATGCCATCGAAGCTGCTCAATCTGATGGCGGTAGCGAAACCCGTGGTGGTTACGGCTCCGGCGGGAAGCGATCTGGCTCAGGTCGTTGCCCAGGCAGCTTGCGGAATAGCGGTTGAGCCAGAAGAGCCACAACAATTAGCAATGGCTCTAGAAAAACTGCTGAATGATGATCTCTTGCGCGGCGAGAGCGGCCTCAATGGTCGCAAGTTCGTTCATGTAACGTATGAAGCCAATACGGTGCTCCGTTCTTTTGCTCATGACCTCATCACCTTGATGCACGGCCCACGAAATTAACTCACTCTCATGCTCGACCGTTCACCCACTGCCTACTTCAAACAACTGCTGCTCATTATCAGCGACGTGTTCGTGGTGGTTGGTGGATTAGCGTTGTGGTGGTCGCAGCGTGAATTTCCCTCCGATGGTCGTTTCTTGGTTTTATTATTGGGTATTGGCACTACCAGCCTGATGGTGTTTCTCTTTGGTGGGGCCTACACGGTGCTCACTCAACCAAATTTGATGTTGTGGATTCGTCGTGGGTTGTGGTGCTTTGCGTGTATTTGCGTGCTTTTGCTATGTGTCGCGCGCTTTGCCCACATCAACGAAATAGGTCCAACGTTAGCGATGCTTCCCTGGGTGTCGGGAGTCATTCTCTGGGTGATCACGACGCGCATTGTCGCCTACCGCGTGATGGTATGGCGCCGTGAAAACGGCTTCGGACAAGAATCGACCTTGTTAGTCGGTGACCCAGCGCAGTGCCTCGCCTTCATGCGACAGGTTGCGACCAATCCTTTACTTGGAATCGAGGTAGTCGGTCTGTGCAGTGACGGCTTGGTACTTGAGGACGAAGTCGATGAAAACATCACCCTAGGCACGCGTTCCGATTTAGTTTCAATGGTTGAACGCTTATCTGTCCAGCGGGTCATGGTCTGCGGTCGCCTTGATGATCAGCGCTTGGTGGCTTCGGTGATCACCGAGTTAATGCCCTTTCCCGTGGTGGTGCAGTACGTTCCCGACCTTTCGCAAATTCCGGTGTTTACACTGCGAATCGGTGACGTTGCTGGCCGTCCTGTCATCAATCTTTCATCGAGTCCATTCACTCAATCCGCACTCCTGATCAAGTGGCTGGAAGACAAGATTCTTGCCAGTCTTATTCTTATCATGATCAGCCCAGTTATGGTCAGCGTCGCCTTGGCGGTAAAGCTCACCAGTCGTGGTCCCGTCTTCTTTATTCAAGATCGCCATGGCC
>JANMYZ010000452.1:0-4366 GCA_031382605.1 Planctomycetota bacterium
CGCTGACGCCGTCGCAGGAACATGACCTTGCGTGTGTTCATGCGATCGGTCGCCGCAGTCGTTGGCAGGTTTTGCCGGTGCCCGTCGCGGCGGTGATTCCAACGACGGCACTGTGGCAGCGTGCGTTGCTGTCAAATATTCCGGTGGTGGGATTTCTTGGGCGATTAACCGCAGTAAAAGATGTCGATTTGTGGTTGGCAACCGTGGCGGAAATACAGCGGCATCAAGCGGTCCAAGGGGTGATCTGTGGCGGCGGACCAGAGCGAGTGCGTTTAGAAAAAGTGGCACGACAAGGCAATGTCACCATTTGTTTCACCGGCGCAGTGCCCGCTGGAGAAGCGCTCGCGGTGATGGATGTATTACTGCTAACCAGTCACAATGAAGGTTTGCCGTTGGTCGCTATGGAAGCCGCCGGTTGCCGTATTCCGGTCGTGGCTCCGGCAGTTGGCGGTTTGGCAGATTTAATTCAGTGGGGCGCGGTGGAGGGTGCCGCGCGCACGCCGGAAGCTTTGGCTGCGGCGTGCATCCGCATGCTTGGCGATCGCGTGGCACGTCAGCGGAGAACGATGCTCGCGGCGATCATGGCTGGACGTCTGGACCCCGTGCGCTTGGCTGGCACTTATGCAGACATGTATCGCTCGATTATTTCTGCAGCACATTGCCGGACAGAGAAACGATGAAGGATTTATTTGGCTCTGCGACATTTGGCGTGAGTTCCATCTCATTGGACAGCCAAAGAAGAAATAATCGAACAGGAGACGCGGAGACGCGGAGATCGGAGGAGGGGAAGATGCTTGCTGGAGAGAACGTGTTTTTCCCTCCTCTTACCTCAGCGTCTCCGCGCCTCCTGTTCGATTTTCTTTCCCGCTTTAATGAGTCCCTCGGACTAAGAAAAGACCCACCCAGAACACCGCATGGTCATTTATTTTTTCTTTGGCTGTTGGTCATGGGCGTATTCTTTGCGCTTCCCGTGCAAGCGCAGGACGTAGTGGAAGTGGTTCAGCTCACGACGAATCCAACGGCTGACTCATTGGTAACTTGGGAAATTCGCGGGGCTCCGGCGACGTGGTTGGTTACGGATGTCGAGCGTGCCCCGGTGTTGACGGTGACCTCGCCCAGTGGCCGCGCGTGGGAGCGCCGAGCTTTTCTCTATTGTCCTTATGCTCCAAGTGTGGGCGAGGCCGCGCCGCAGCCGATCGGCACGCCGGTATTATATGTTCGCCACACCGCGCGGATGGCGGGTAGTCATCCGTGGATCTTGCGCAGTGCCGAAGGGAAAGAACTGACGCGCGGGACTTTGACGGTGGGCGAGTCTCAGGTGCAGCGTCCGCTGGGCATGCTGCACATAAGCGCAGATAATCCGCGTTTGTTGGCGTTTCGTGACGGCACCATTTTTATTCCCATCGGTCCAAACGTCTGTTGGTCGGTGGCACCAGACCAATTGGGAAAATTTGAGCGTTCCTTTGCGGCCTTGGCGAAAGAAGGGGGGACGCATGTACGGCTGTGGTGCGCCAGTTGGTGCGGTCAGATTGAAGGTGATCAGGCGGACGCGTATCGACTCGATCAAGCGTGGTTGCTGGACCATATTTTGGATCTGGCGCGGCAACACGGCTTGAAGGTGACGCTGGTGCTCGACAACCATCATGACCTGGGCCTGGGTAAATTCTTTCCCTACGGCGCGACGTATCCGGAGCGCGCGAAGAACTTTTTTTCCAGCAATCTCACAGAGCAATATCGCCGACGATTGCGCTACGTGCTCGCTCGTTGGGGCGCTGACGACACCATCGCTGCGTGGGAGCTGTTTAATGAAATAGATTTGGCTCAGCCGATTCGTGAGTCGGCTCTGCAATGGGCTGACGCGGCGGCAAAGATGCTGAAATCACTCGACGTTGATCACCGTTTGGTGACGGCAAGTTGGTCGGGTGATGACTGGAGTGGGTTGGCGACATTGCCACATATCGATCTGGGCCAAATTCATTCGTATGTCGTTGAGTGGACCGATCGCTTTGGGCTGCGAGAAGCCGCGACGCGTGATGGCATTGGCATGTTGCAGCCAGATGCCGAGCGCGCCCATCTGGTGGGCAAACCGTTTTGCTTCAGCGAAGTCGGTTACCAGGGCACCAACGAAAAGAATCCTGGAAATCAGCTGGATACCAGCGGCTTGTTGTTGCGTCAGCAAGCGTGGGCAGGTTTTTTGTTGGGTGGTTATGGCAGCGGGATGTCGTGGTGGTGGGACGTCTATATTGAGCCTCAAGAATTGTGGTCGACGTATCGCGGGCTGGGACGCATTCTGCCGAAGCTGAATTGGCGTGATCGCGAACTGTCGCCGTTGATACCGAATCGAGGTTCACCGTTGCGCATCATCGGTTGGAAAAGTTCGACGCAGGCCCTGATTTGGCCGCAGATTCGTAGCGATACGTGGTACGCCCATGTGGTGGAGGGGAACGCGCGTCCGCAATTAACTCAGGAGCTTGCTGGTCAGTTGGGTGGGATGACAGCGAGCGCGAGCTACCGTGTGCATTATCTCGATATGCTCAGTGGTGAGGAGCGTTCTCGTCGTGAGGTGAAGGCTGATGCCAATGGTACGCTGGAGCTCGCCATACTGCCGCCAAACCTAGACGTGGTTGTATGGGTGGAGTCCGCCAAGTAGGACAGCGCGTGGAGCACGAGCATGCCGAGTACATCTTCAGCGAATACGTCATCTATCACCTCAGCGGTGGTTGCTGATGATGAAATTCTTAATCGTGAATTGCTCGCCGAAATGCTGCCGCGCTTCGGCATCACCGTGCGCACGGCGAAGGACGGCTTTCATGCGCTCAAAGCGATGGAGGCCGAACCCGCAGATTTATTGATCTCTGACATTCGCATGCCGGGCATGGGCGGACTTAAACTGTTATTGAAGGCCAAAGAAAAATGGCCTGACATGCCCATCGTCATGATGACGGCATATGCCTCGGTCGAGAGCGCGGTCGAATCCATGCGTCAGGGCGCTTACGATTATTTGATGAAACCGTTCGGCGTTGAACAAGTCGAAGCCTTGCTGCTGCGGTTGAATGAACGCCAAAACTTGGTGCGTGAAGTCAAAGTATTGCGCACGCTCGACAAAGAATCCCGCGATCGTCATCAAGCGCGCAGTTTGTTGGGCAACAGCCCGATTATGAGTGCGGTTTTGGCGACCATTGCGCGGGCAGCGAAATCATCGGCGACGGTGCTGGTACAAGGCGAAAGCGGTACGGGTAAAGAACTGGTCGCGCGCGCACTGCATGAGCAATCACCGCGCGCCAACGGTCCTTTCGTCAAAGTAAATTGTGCGGCGTTGACCGAGACCTTGCTGACCAGCGAATTGTTCGGGCACGAAAAAGGCTCATTCACCGGCGCGACCGAACAGCATCAGGGGCGTTTTGAGTTGGCCGATGGCGGCACGTTGTTCCTTGATGAAATCAGTGAAATCAGCGCAGATCTACAGGCCAAGATGTTGCGCGTGTTGGAGGAGCGCGAGTTTGAACGAGTCGGCAGTTCCAAGCCGATCAAAGTGGATGTGCGTATCATCGCCACCACCAACCGTGATCTGATGGGTGAAGTGAAACGCGGACGCTTTCGCGAAGATCTTTATTATCGCCTGAATGTCATTCCGGTTATTCTGCCAGCGCTGCGCGAACGTGACGGCGACCTGCCGGGAATCATTCAGCACTACCTCAGCGTTTTTGGCAAAGAATTGGGCGTCAAACCAAAGCTGTCCACCGACGGATTAGCCGTGCTGACGTCCTATCGCTGGCCTGGGAACGTCCGCGAATTGGTCAACATCGTTGAGCGTCTGGTGGTTCTCAACGGTGGAGACGTTCTTGATGAGAGCGCGGTGCGTCGCTGTCTGCCAGAATTGGGGACGGCCGCTCCCCGTTCGGAATCTACGGTCATGCTATCAGCAACGAACGCAGCAACGAACGTTGCAACGAACGTCGCGATGACGCTCGATGAAGTGGAACGCAGTCACGTCCAAGCGGTGATCGACAAGTTTACAGGCAACAAACAGGCGGCAGCAGATGCCCTTGGCATTTCGCGTCGTTCGTTATTTGACCGCTTAGCGCGCTGGCGCGGCGAAGCGCCGCCTGCCGATGATGAAGGCTGATGAGCTTGGTGCCAAAAATGCATGGTCTCTTGCTGCCAGGCGAAGAAGCCAATATCCGAGATAAAGAAGGAAGCAGAAGAAGTGCTAAACCACAGAGGGCACAGAGGACACAGAGGAAATCAAAAAGTATTTCTCTGTGCCCTCTGTGCCCTCTGTGCCCTCTGTAGTACTAAGGTTCAATTTCTCCGTGCTATCCGAAGAAATCGCTACACGTACGAAAGGAAAGAAAGCAGGGGAGGG
>JANMYZ010000455.1:0-12979 GCA_031382605.1 Planctomycetota bacterium
CGTAAACTGCAGCCATGGCGAAGACGCGGAGGCCGAAAGGCGGAGGGGTGCGGCGCTCATCATCCGCCACTTCCCTCGGCCGCGCGGGAAAAAATATCGGGGCCAAAAAAATCCCCCGGCGCGGGGCCGGGGGAGGTGGCGGATGATGAGGGATTCGAACCCCCGGAGCCCTTTCAGGCTCGTCTGTTTAGTAAACAGGTGCATTAGACCGCTCTGCCAATCATCCCTGCCGTTGGGCACGCTAATACGGCAGGAGCAACGAGTCCAGGGCTAGCTAAATTTGCTTGGCCGATTGATCTCACGACCAATGCTCTGATTTACGTTTTGACCCAAAGCGGATCAGCCTGCAGCACCACCGCTGACAAGCTTGCCGCCAAGCTCGCCGAGCCTGAACCTGGGTGAAATGCGCTGTTTGGCGACGCTGGCTAGGATGGCGCGCCAAGCTGGGAACCTTACCAAAGAAAGTCATCTATGCGTACCTCGCTCGCTCTGTTCATTCTCATTTCGCTCCTCTTTATTTTTTCTGCCTGTGGTGAGCCACGTCGCTTCGGAGATGTCGGTGGCGTTCCCGTTACCATTACGGCTCACATCGAGCGTGCCTTCGTCAGTGGTATGGAGAATCGTCAAGCGCGTCCCAGCGTCGGCGCTGGCGGAGGTTTCAGTTCAGGTGGTTTTTCCGGCGTCGGCGTGGGAGTCGGCTTGTCGTTTTCCAGCACTCAGGTGTTCCTGGTTGGTGGCGACAACGTCGGTCAGGCAAATATTTTTCGCCAAGAAATAAAATGGGGCGACAATTCGTTTACCGTTCCATTAGCGGCCAGTCGCACGCTGCATCTGTCAGTACAAGTCGAAGGCGGTCGTCGCGGTTGGGAGGCTCTGCCGCCCGTTATTATTCCGCTCAGCGAACCCGCCATCGCCATCGTACTCGACAGCAACGGTGCCAAGCTCACGGTCACACCCGTCGTACCGACACCGGCACCAGCTCCTGCGACTGAGTCGACCCCCGCAAAACCCGCTGAACCGCCAGCCACCGAACCGGTAAAGCCAGCGCCCTAAACGCGCGCTTTCGATACGGTTTCACTTTTCCGCTGCATCTGAAGATCTCCCCAGGTCTACGGGGACATGAAACTGAAGAAGTGCTTAACCCCAGCCCGGCTCGGCCGGGCTGGGGTTAAGTCTTCTCCATGCTGATCCTGCTCCGTAGTTGATCCGCCGTCTGCGCTTTGTACGCCGTGCGCCCACACGTCGACGGCTGTCCAACAGCTGACGATCAGCGAATGGATCTATGGTTACTCCTGGCATGCGTCGTTACAAAAATCGCACGGATGCGCAGGCATCATTGGTGGGGCCAGAAGGAAACGGGCTGCTTGATCCGCCGGCGCTGTTCGGTCGAACCGCGCCACTGCGCTTGGAAATTGGTTTTGGCCATGGTGAATTTATTTCCGGCATGGCAGAGGCTCATCCGCAAGAAGACTTCATCGGGGTCGAGTACGATATTCTGCGGGTCACCAAGACGGCCCATAAATGTTTGCTTTTAGGCGCGGAAAACGTCTGCCTTTTTGCTGGCGAAGCGCATGCATTTGTGCGGCATCGCTTGCCGCCAGGCAGTATTCAACGCACCTATATTTTATTTCCCGATCCCTGGCCCAAGCCTGGGCATCGCCGTCGCCGGCTGATCAATCGCGCGTTCCTGCTTGATCTGACGCACGCCATGGCGGCGGGCGGTCAGCTGATGTTTGCCTCAGATACGCACAACTATGCTCTTCAGGTGTTGTCGCAGATGACCACGCTGCCAGGCATGTGGCGAGCACTTTATCCCAGCGGCTATCGCATCGATATTCCCACGCGCTTTCCCACGGTTTTTGAGCGCTATAAGAAATCGGAAGGCTGCACCATTTGCTATGTCGCCTTAGAGCGCACCGATCTACCGCCACCAGCGCGTGCACCATGGCCGGTGACGCCGACCGGCGACTCTGATACCGACGAGAGCTAACCAGGAATCTGTCATCCGTGGCAATGCTGCGTCATGCGCACGCTTGCGACCAAACAACCACATCTAGCATCCCGCCCCATGCACCACACGTCAGCGCGCGCCGCCATAACCAGTTTGCTTGCCGGTAAAGGATTCGGCGAACGTGGTCTGGCGCTGGTGATGTCAGCGGCTTGCGGAGACGCCAATCAGCAAGCGTCCGCACTGCGCAAAGCCGCGCTCGAACGAGCTGATGCGCTGCCCTCAAACGCGACCGTCAGCTACGCCGGTGAATTGCTCATCGCACCCATTCCTACCGGCGAATCTGCACTGTGTCGCCAATTATGCCCGGTGATTATTGAGCAAGCCAAAGACGTCGGACTCCAACTGTCCTGCTTGGCAAGTTTAGTTACGCTGTGGCCACACGTCAGCACGGCCGAACGCGGCGTGATGCGTCAGCGATTTCTTGATGGCGTGATCAACGACTCGTTTCCCGCCGAAGCGCAATTATCCAGCGCGCAATTATCTGCTTGGCAACGCGAATTGCCCACCGTCATCAGCGAACCGAACGCCAGCGTGTCATCACTCAAATGCCTTTTGAGCGAAACCACCGCTCAGGGCGCGTATCGCGTGATGGCCGATCATTTAGGAATGAGCGCAAATTTACCGACGCTCAGTTGGGTACTCGGTGCGCTTACCGTCCAAGTACGTCAGCGCTTTCACGACCCCAAACGTTATCTTTTGCATGTCCTGCTCGGCACCGTCGCTTGCGAACGCTTGGCCGCGCATGCGCAGCCTGAGCACCTCGCCACGTTGCTGTCGCAACTTGGCCATCAACTGTGGTGGTGCAGCTATCGCGCTGACTTAGTTCCGGTGCGAACCTGCATTGATCCCGTAACGCAAGATTTCGCCGAAGCCGTCGCCAGCGGAAACTTGACCGCCGCCCAACGCGCCGCCCGCGCCGTCGCGAAAAATCCAGCCGCTTTTTGGGAGCAAACCTGGAAGATGGTCGAAGAGCGCATCGCCGCCAACGACCCGCAATGGTACGCCGCCCTCGAACTGGTCTTAGTCGTATCCTGGCGCACCGACACCCACGTGGTCTCACCAGATGACGCCGCCGCTGTTGGCACCGTGCTGGCAGATTTATCGTACCGCGAGAAAAATACGCCTCATCTCGCGATGAATTAGTCGCGTCGCAGGAGAGCGTCTTTAGGGAACGGTGTTACCGAAAAGACCGCACTCTCTCGCACTCTCTCGCAATCCTTCGCACTCCCTCGCACTCCCTAAGCGCTGGCTGTGATTTTTGCACGGCTTGCCACGGTCCCGCCCCATGATCTTCAGCTTACGCATCATCAGCATATGTGCCTGCGTTCTGTTAGCGCCATGCCAGCAATGGCTGATTGCGAGCGAACCACCTGATCCCTGGTCCGATCTGCGGCCGATCCATGCGGTGCGCTGCCTGGGCGAGCTGCGGGCGCCCTTGGATGCGCAACCGGATGACCAGCGGTTGCTGGGTCTGGCGATCAGCGCGTATGTCGTGCTGTGCTTCAATGCTCATCCTGAAATCGATGGCGCCTTCGGCCCGTGGTTGGATCACGCCCATGTGCTGGTTGCGCGGCGGCGTGTCGCCCGTGCCCAGGCCGCGACACCGACTCTAGAGGCCGCCGCTCCGGAATTGTGGGTGCGCTTAATCGACGGTGACGCAGCAGGCGTTATCGCGGAACTTGACCGCTTCCCCGTCGATGCTGCTTCGCCGCATGGACTCGCCTTGCGCGCGCTTGCCACCTGCGATTGGCGCCCGTTGGCAAAGACTCGCGTTCGACATGCGTTGGTCGACTATGCGCGAATGGTGCTATTTCACCGCACGTCGGCGAGTCAGGTAGGAATCGATACCGACGATCTGGAACTGATTGATCCGTACGTCGTATATCGTTCGTCGTGGATCCACCACTTCGACGAACGCGATGCAGCTGTGCTGCCTGGAGAAGCGGTGGCAGCGGTCGGCTGGCTGCTGCAAAGTCGCCAGCTTGATGACGCCACCGCCATTGCCGAAGCCGGCCAATTACTTTCCGCACTCGGTGACTCGGTCGATCCGGCTGCCAGCCGTGCTCAGCTTATCGCGCAGATGCAGCGCAGCGCGCTGAGCATGGCAGCTGACAACGCCAAGGCATTCGCCGTGGCTGAGCGCATTGCGCTATCCCACTGCAACGCCGAACAGGGCATACGAGGAAAGAACGGCCGCCACCTGCTGGTCGGTCTTGGCGACATGGCGCAGTGGGTGCGCAGTCGATTGCTTGATGCGTCGTATTTCGCCTACGTGGTGATATGGTACAAAATGCCGGGAAGGTCTGATGAAAAACGGTTCGCCAAACATGACGAAAAGCTGGGTACTGGCTTGCGTCAGTTGTTACCCGATGCGCTGCTAACGGCCCAGGTTAGTCTTGGTCTGACTGACGCTGGGTTCTGTGAAATAGATGAGCCCAGCCCGCGGGCTGCGGCCGAATTACTCGCCAAGGCCATTGTCGCCGAACGTGCACGTCCATATCCGTTATCCGATCGACAACTGACGTGGGTTGTCGCCATGTTAGCCAAGCGTCGACCCGATCTTGCCCGGCCGATCATCGATGATGTGCACGCACATTGGTCGCTGGTGGATGGCGCTCCCACCCGCACCGGGTTGCAAGAATACCTGCGTGCCAGTTGGCGCGCAGGAGTAAATGTCGAGCAGACACCGATCGCCCGTGCTGCCACGCGCTGGAACGCTGATCAGATGCTGCATGACTATGTCGAACTGTTCGATCCGAATACGCGTCTATTCACTTGGGAAGGACTGACGCCGACTACAACCTGGACCGAATTAACCATCGATTATCCTAAGAATGGTTTCTCCAGGTTCAGCGCAGGCCGAGATTACGCCGTTTCCTGGGATGGCTGGTTGAAGATCGAGACACCGGGGCGGTATGAGTTCCAAGTGCACCACCAGGGGCGATTCAAGGCTGCGATTGCTGATCTCACCCTGACGAATGATGAGCTCCGTTCGATCATTCCTACTACCGTTGCGCGCAGTCGTACGTGGGCTTCGGGCTGGGTGCCGCTGCGCATAGACTACGAGCATCGAGATTTTGACGCTGCGGAATGTCGATTGCAGTGGAAGCCGCCTGGTGCAGCAGCGTTCACCGCCATTCCTGCGGCATTTTTTGCACATGGCACCGACCGCGCTCCAGGATTGTCAGCTCGTGCGATTGAGGCGCACCGCAATCGCACGGCTTTTGAATGGCTCAGCGGCGTAACACCAGCGACGTTCACCTGGGCAACCACGATCCCGTGGCATTTCGGCGTGCAGTCAAATCTTGGGGCCACGGCAATTGGCCATCGCCAGTTCCGTCAGGCACTGCCCTTACTGCGTGCTGTCGCGGCGACAGATCCTGCGCGTGGCAACGACAACCTCGCCACCTGTCTGCTCATGCAATCCGGCGCGGAACTCGACGAAGGGCTGGCCATTCTTCGCGCTCATCATTTCACACGGGGCTACGCCACCGGTCAGCGCTTGCTCATTAGCCATCTGCGCGATGAGCGTCGTGTCGGTGAATTTTCAGCAATTATGCAGACCAAAAAAGACCCGAGTAATCAAAGCGATCGCTATCTATGGAGCCTTATCGCTGTAACGACGGGCAACTTTACTGCCGTAAGCAAAGACATAAACAGTTCGATAAACAGTTATTATTCGTTGGATTACAGTGAATTATATACGCTGTGTCTGCTTGATCTGGCTGTCAGCCACATGTTCACTCAGCCGACACCGGGCTATGAGGGCCTCATTCAGGCAGGGATTACCTTTGATAGCCCTGGTTACCTGACGGCCGTGAGTTGCCTCAATGGAAAAACAGATCCGCAGGTCATCGCGACGCTGTCGATGAAGGATCAAGATCTGGTGCGTTGGGCAGCGGCACTGCTCGAACTCAGCGAAGGAAACCACGCCCAGGCGGAGGTGTTGTTCGCTGCGCTGGCAACGAACAAAGACACGGATCCGGCCATCGCTGAAATGTGCCGCGATCTACTTGCTTGGTATGCGACCCAAGCGCCGAAGACGCTCAGTGCTGTGCCCAAAGCTGCTCCGGTCAAACGACAAATCCGGATTGACGCCAACGCTGAATTTAATGATTTTTGAGGAGGTCGTGCGATTAAATGAAGAGCCCATAACAGAAGCGCGGGACGATGGTATTCT
Source organism: Planctomycetota bacterium (assembly GCA_031382605.1). Taxonomy (GTDB): domain Bacteria; phylum Planctomycetota; class UBA11346; order UBA11346; family UBA11346; genus BOG-1363. The sequence continues at coordinate 6,192 of JANMYZ010000455.1, forward strand.
TGGCGTTCTTGGCCGATCGGCTGTGCGCTGGTTATCGATGTTGTCACCGTTGCCTCTCACTCGCGGTCCATTTTTGACTCAACAAGCTGACTCATTCCCTGCCTTGCATCGTTCCATCGTGATGGAACGATGCCATCATGCCTATTGGCGATCATCTGCGGTTGTTGGCCGACGAAACCCGCTTGCGGGTGCTGCGATTGTTGGCGGAAGAACCGCTCACGGTTGCTGAATTGCAAGACGTGCTGGAGCTGGGTCAGAGTTCCATCAGCGGGCATTTGGCGAAGCTCAAGCAAGCGGGCCTGACCCACGACGTGCCTGAGGGCAGTGCGCGGCGCTATCGTCTGCGTGAGGATCTTGAAGGCACGCTGAGGGCCGCCTGGATTGCCGTGCGGGCGCTGTCGGAACACGAACCGCAATTTGCTGCTGATCGTTTGCGACTGGAAGCCTTGCGCGAACGACGCGGCAGTTCGTGGGTCGAACGCGTGGCTGGCAGTTTGCATCGCGAATATGCACCTGGGCGTACCTGGGAAAGTTTGTGTCATGGCTTGATTCGGCTCGCGTCATTTGGTCGCTGTGTCGACGTCGGCGCTGGTGATGGCGCGATGGCTGAACTGATCGCGCCACAATCGACCACGCTGACCTGCGTTGATCCCTCACCAGCCATGCTGACCGCCGGACGCGAACGCGTTACCGCGCTGCAACTGCACGGTGTCGAATTCGTTGAAGGCACCGGCGAGCAATTGCCGCTTGCCGACGGCTCCGCTGACAGCGTGTTGTTTCTGCAAAGCCTCCAATACACCACTGAGCCTGGGCAATCGCTGACCGAAGCCGCCCGCGTGCTCGCACCAGGTGGGCGATTGTTGATTGTGACGTTGGCCAAACATGACTTCGCTGAAGCGGAAGCCTTCGGCCATCGCCATCGCGGTTTCACCGGCGAGCAATTGAAACGCTGGACCAAAACGCTGATCGATCACCAGCTTGATCTTTTGCCGCCCGAACCGCGCACACCGCATTTTCAAACCATCATCCTTACCGCACGTAAGCGCCCATGACCAACACTCCGCACGGCACCACTGGCCATTCTTGCGATACCTTCTGTCCACATCACGGCGGTATGCCGGTGGTTGATCCGCGTTCGGTATCGGGGCATCTCGGTTATCGGCGTGATGAACGTGCGAAGAAATTTCCGTTTCTGGCGGCGTTGCAGGAGCGCGTGCTGATATACGACGGCGGTTTTGGCACTGAATTATTCAAGTTTGATTTGGGACCCAGTGACCTTGGCACCGGAAAACAGGATGGCTGCGTTGAGTTGATTCATCGCACGCGGCCAGAAATCGCTCCGGCCATTCATCGTAAATATTTCGCTGCTGGCGCTGACGTGGTGGAAACCCACTCATTCAATTCCCAGCCGCATTCGCTGAGCGAATTTGGTATTGCCGAACAGGCCGAAGAACTGTCAGAGTTAGCCGCCCGCGCAGCACGTTCTGCCGCCGATGATTTTAGCACCAAAGAACGCCCGCGCTTCGTTGCCGGAGCGCTTGGTTCTGGCACCAAGATGCCATCGCTCAATTTGATCTCGTGGGACAAACTGTTCGACAGCTACCGTGTTGGTGCGCGCGGCCTGCTGAAGGGCGGCGCAGATCTGCTGCTGATCGAAACCTCACAAGACATACTCCAAGTAAAATGCGCGGTTTTGGCGTCGCGACAGGCGATGGCCGACGTCGGACGTGAAGTGCCTATCCAGGCGCAGGTCACCATCGAAACCACCGGCACCATGCTTGCCGGTACCGATATTGCCGGCGCGCTTGCGGCGATGGAAGCGATGCCGGTTGACATCATCGGACTCAACTGCGCCACCGGTCCTGACCTGATGGACAGCCACATTCGTTACTTGGGCGAGCACGCGACTCGTTGGGTGTCGTGTCTGCCCAATGCTGGGCTGCCACGTAACGTCGGCGGTAAAGCAATCTATGATCTGACGCCAGCAGAGTTGGCGAAATGGCACCAGAAATTTGTAAAGAGTTACGGCGTGAATCTGATCGGCGGTTGCTGCGGCACCACGCCCGATCACATCAAAGCGGTGGCCGACGTTCTGGGTGGCGCACAGCCTGGGCACCAACGCCGCAGTATTTTCCCAGCGCAATTATCATCGCTCTATAGCGCAACGACACTGAAGCAGGACACCGGCATTCTGATCATTGGTGAGCGCACCAATTCCACCGGCTCAAAAGCATTCCGCGAACTCTTATTCAAGGACGATTGGGACGGCATGGTCCACATGGCGCAAGAGCAAGTTGCTGAAGGCGCCCACGTACTTGACGTTTCCGTCGCCTGGACCGGTCGCGATGAAAAGCGCGATATGGACGAGGTGATGAAACGCTTCGCCACGGCGGTGAACATTCCGATCATGGTTGACTCGACTCAGAACGATGTGCTGGAGATCGCGCTCAAACATCTTGGTGGACGCGCCATCATCAATTCGGTCAACTTGGAAGACGGCGAAGAAAAATTCGACGCGGTCTGCAATCTTGCACGCACTTACGGCGCGGCGCTGGTCGCGCTGACCATCGATGAAGACAAAGAAGCGGGCATGGCCAAGTCGGTCGAACGCAAAGTCGCGATCGCCGAACGCATCTATCGCCGCATCACCGAACATCATGGATTACCGGGTTCTGGAATCCTCTTCGATCTGCTGACGTTCCCGATTACCCAGGGCGATGAAGACACCCGTAAGCTTGGGCTGTGGACCTTGGATGGCATCGAACAGGTCAAAGCGAAGTTCCCTGACGTGGGTTTCACCCTTGGTTTGTCCAACGTGTCGTTCGGCGTCAAACCGCATGCGCGCCAAGTGCTCAATTCGGTTTACCTTGACGAAGCGATTAAACGCGGCGTGACCAGTGCGATTCTCAACGCGTCGAAAATCAAGCCGGTCAATCAGATCCCCGCCGAAGAACTAAAAATGGCGCTCGATGTCATCTACGACCGGCGCGAATTCGCGGAAAACGGCGAGTGCACTTACGATCCGCTCTTCCGCTTCGTCGATCACTTCACCAAAACGGTCGGCGTGGTGGCGATGACCGCCGATGCGGAATTGGCGATGCCGATCGAGGAGCGCCTGAAAAAGCGCATCATCGATGGTAAGAAAATTGGCGTGGAGAAACACCTCGACGAAGCCCGCGCCAAATACACGCCGATTCAGATCATTAACGAGATCTTGCTCGACGGCATGAAAACCGTGGGCGAGCTGTTCGGCTCTGGAAAAATGCAGCTGCCGTTCGTGCTTCAATCAGCGGAGTGCATGAAGACCAGCGTGCGGCATCTTGAACAATTTATGGAGAAAATCGAAGGCTCGCAAAAAGGCACCATGGTTTTGGCCACGGTGAAGGGCGATGTTCATGACATCGGCAAGAACCTGGTCGACATCATTTTGTCGAACAACGGCTACAAAGTCATCAACCTGGGCATCAAGCAAACGATCGAAGAAATCTTGGCTGCGGTTGAAAAATATAAGCCAGACACCATCGGCATGTCTGGGCTGCTGGTGAAATCGACCGTGGTGATGAAAGATAACCTGGAATATCTCGCGTCGCGCGGGCTGAAACACCAGGTCATCCTGGGTGGGGCAGCGCTGAATCGCGCGTATGTGGAGAATGATCTGCGGGGGCTTTATAGGCGAGCGTGCTGCGAGCTACGAGCTACCAGTGGCGAGTCGTTAGATGCGAAACTCGATGCTCGTAGCTCGCAGCTCGTAGCTGCCGATGCGCAGCTCGTAGCTGCCGGTGCGGAGCACCTCGTCTGGTACGCGGCCGATGCGTTTGATGGTCTGCAATTGATGGACGAAATCTGTCTGCAGATTCCCAAGGAACAGTTCAAGCTCACCACCAAGAAGGCGCGCGTCGCCAAAGTTAAAACGGCGAACGAAATCCTCGAAGAAAAACTCGCGCTTGGCAAAGCCTACGTTCCTTCGAACACGCCTGCCGCGCCACGCATTCCTAAGCCGCCGTTTTGGGGCCGCCGTATTATCCGCGCGGATGAACTCGATCTGCCCACCATTACGCGCTACATCAATCCGAATGCGCTTTTCCGTGGCCAATGGGGTTTCCGTCAGGGGCAGGAACTGAGCAAAGAACAGTGGCAAGAAATGATTGATCGCGACGCGATGCCCGCATTCAAACGCTGGGTGGAAAAAGCCACGCGTGAAAAAATGCTCGCACCAGCCGTGGCCTACGGCTATTTCCCCTGCGCATCCGACCAGAATGACTTGATCGTCTTTGATCCAGAGTCAGGCGTCGAACGGTGTCGCTTCAATTTGCCGCGCCAAATGGATGCGAAATCTGGCCATCTCTGCATCAGCGATTTCTTCCGCCCACGCGGGGCTGATCCCATCGGCGACGAGCAATCGTCCATTCCCGCCGCCGCCTGGGCCAACGGCGCACGCGACGTATTACCGCTGCATTGCGTCACCATGGGCGCCATTGCCAGCGAACATTGCCAGCGTTTATTCAAAGCCGACAACTACCAAGAATATCTCTACTTTTACGGCCTTTCCGTCGAGTCCGCCGAAGCGCTGGCGGAGTATTGGCACAAACGAATTCGCCAACAACTCGACATCGCCGGCGACGACGCGATGGAAATGAAAGACCTCTTCACGCAAGGCTACCAAGGCAGCCGCTTCTCGTTCGGCTATCCCGCATGTCCGCGCATCGAAGATCAAAAGTATTTGCAAGACCTGTTGCACTGGTCCGACATCGGCATCGAACTGTCTGATGAATTCCAACTGCATCCGGAGCAATCGACCTCAGCGATGATTGTGCACCATCCCGAAGCCAAATACTTCAACCTGTAAACCATGGATCTGCCGAGCCTGTGATCCGAGATGCAGCAATCGAACACAGAGCACCAGAGCACCAGAGAAAGAGACAAGGAGTGACGTTGAATCATCGATCTCCTTTTTTCATGATCGTTCAAAAATTCTGGATTTTTCTCTGCTCTGGTGCTCTGGTACTCTGTGTTCAATTCATGTATTGCTGAGTGGAGAGTGATCCCCTTCATCGCTCATCCATGGCTGCGTAACGGAAATCTTCAGACCATCATCGGTAGTTTTGACCGACTGCCGAGAGAGCAAGCTGTCCGACGAACCGTCACGTTGTCCGACGGTGATCAGGTCATTCTGCATGATGATCAGCCAGCGACGTGGCAGACTGGTCAAGCGACAGCGCTGTTGGTGCATGGATTATGTGGTTCGCATCGCAGCGGATATCTGGTCCGCATTGCTGCGCGCTTGAATGACGTTGGCGTGCGTACGTTTCGACTCGACATGCGCGGATGTGGTGCTGGTCGAGCATTAGCGCGACGGCCATATCACAGCGGACGCTCGGAAGACCTGCGTGCTGCGCTCATCGCCATTGCTGCATGGTGTCCTGGTTCATCGTGCGCATTGGTAGCATTTTCACTCGGAGCAAATGCTGCGCTCAAAATGCTCAGCGAATGCGGCGATCGTCCGCCTGGAGGACTTGATCGCGCCGTCATCGTCAGCCCGCCCGTCGATCTCGCGGCGTGTGTGCGTTCACTGCAACGCTACCCCGCACGCGCCTACGATCGCTTCTTCACCCGTGGTTTATTGAGCCAAGTATTTTCTAGTCCGACGCTCAGCGAAACTGCCACACAGATTTTCGCTCACCATCGTCCCAATCGCTTGCTGGATTTCGATGACGCTTTTACCGCCCCCCTGTGCGGCTTTGGCAACGCCGCGACGTATTATCAGCGCTGCAGTTCTGCCGCCGGGCTGCGAAACATCCGTATTCGTACAACGATTTTGGCAGCGACTGATGACCCTATCGTCCCTATTGAGCCGCTGACTACAGCCGAACGCTCTTCATCCACTGAGCTCGTCATCACCAAACAAGGTGGCCATTTAGGTTTCATCGCCCGCGATGGGCAGCGATGGATGGATGATTTTGTAGTGCGTCAGCTGAATTGCTGACCAGAACGCTGCCCACGGCGTTGGCCAACAAAAAACCCGCTGGCAAAACCAGCGGGAAATTCGCTGCAACCTATTGCAGTACTGTGGTGCCCGGGAAAGGACTCGAACCTTCACGCCCGTGAAGGCGCTAGAACCTGAATCTAGTGCGTCTGCCAATTCCGCCACCCGGGCAGGGTCTTGGATAGCGGGGCGGAAGTTAGGGGGCACGTCACGGGGGTCAAGGACGCTTTCAGCGGCGCATGCATCGCCGAGCAGCGTGGCAAATGGATCACGCTGAGCGTCAAACCCGGAGCGATGTTTCGCTTCTGGATGGCCATGGTTCTTCGCTGTTTATTACCCACAAAGTTGGGAGTGCGACCAAATTTGTGCCCCCAACGTTGTGAGTAACGAACAGGTCTGTGGCATGAGTTTCTTTTGACGGTCGCACTGATCGTCGTTTGCAAAAGCCCCCAACGGGGGGCGACGTAAGGCCAGCCCGGCGCTTCAGCGCCGGGAACCAACGGAAAAATTCATCAAAAGCCCCCAGCGGGGGCGACGCTTTGCCGAACGTGAAATGTCCTCCCACCAAAACTCATCGTCCCTCATTTCGCCGCCCAATTCCCTATCCAGATGAAGCATGCCTTTGAAAAGGACGTGATTCTGCGTCGCCCCCGTCGGGGGCTTTATTCACCAATCGCTCGGTTTCCCGGCGCTGAAGCGCCGGGCTGGCCTTACGTCGCCCCCCGTCGGCAATGGCGTTGCGTTAGTAAAAATGCCATGAATTACCGTGTTTATCTGCAATTTAGCACTTGACATTCAGCTCAGA
>JANMYZ010000149.1:0-4073 GCA_031382605.1 Planctomycetota bacterium
GCGCGAATTGAGAATTTGCCGCAGATTACGCACCACTGATTCAACCAAGGCACGACGATCCACGTGAACCGATCGCCGCTCAAGGTCGGCGGGGTTGCGCAAGCGTTCAAGGACGGTGCGTTCGTTATTCATGCCATTTCATATGAAATCCGGACGGCGGATAAATCCGCCGTCCGGATGGGTTCATCTATAACATACAAACGATTACTACGCTCAGCGACCTTGGGTCAACATGATGCTAGCAACCTTCTTGGCTAAGACGTGATTCTGCTCAATCGAATTTGCCGAGAATGTAACTTCTTCGAACGGCACGCCACCGGCTTCCTTGCCTTCCGGATCAGCCAATATTTGCTTGGTGACATAAACATCACCCATGCTCACGGTGAAAAAATGCTCGGCTGTTTTACCACCCTTGGTCGGATCGCGGAATAAAAAGATACCGATATTCTTAATCATCTGACGCTCTGCCACGGCTTTGAAAATAAGCGGAGTGGCTCGATCAATGCCCTTACGAACGGTCACGCCACGAAATGATACGCGCGAACTGGCCATACCGCCGCCCTTACTGCCACCGTCGCTGTCTGCGCCGATGTCAAAGCTAAAGGATACGATATCAATCCCTTTTTCGCAAAATTGACTGAATCCATCCATTCCATCAATGGTCATAATGGAATTATAGCCACGCATATTAACGTCGGCATAAAATTTTGGTGGGTCGATTGTGGATACTACGCTAGCCATGGGGTTTCCTTTAAGTGATGTGAGTGATGAAGTTAGTTATCGCAGGTGACACATGCCACCTGCGATAAACGAACGGTTATTTCTTGTCGAGCTTGCCGACCAACGACAGGGTGAACGACGCACCCATGTATTTGAAGTGCGGACGCATCTGAATGCCGACTTTATAGATGCCAGCTTGGCCTGGAACATCATCGACCGTAATCGCTGCTGCACGTAGCGGACGCTTGCTGCGCACGGCTGGGCTAGCGTTATCCATGTCGACCACGTACTGGCTGATCCAGACATTAAGTTCGCGTTGCAGATCGGCCTTTTCTTTCCACGAACCAATCTGTTCGCGCTGCATCACTTTGATGTAGTGCGCGAAGCGATTGACGATGAACAGATACGGCAACTGCGTGCCGAGGCGGTAGTTGAGCTCCGCCGCTTTGCCTTCCGTCGAATTGCCGAAGGTCTTGGGCTTCTGGCACGAATTGGCGGCAAAGAAGCACGCATTATCGCTGCCCTTACGCAAGGAGAGGGCGATGAAGCCTTCTTCCGAGAGTTCGAATTCGCGACGTTCGGTGATCAACGCTTCGACTGGCGACTTGGTCTGCAATTCGCCCATAACTTCGTACTGGTGCAGCGGCAGGTCCGAAACCGTTCCGCCACTGGTCGGTCCGATGATGTTCGATGACCAACGGAACTTCGCGTAACTATCGGCCACGCGCGAGGCGAGAGCGAAAGCAGCGTTGCCCCACAGATACGAACCATGCGCTCCTTCGACTTTTTCATTATAGTCGAATGACTTGACCGGCACGGTCTTGGCACCGTATGGCAAACGCAGCAAGAATCGCGGCGCGGTCAAACCAACACTGCGCGAATCTTCACTTTCACGGAACGACTGCCACTTGGCGTACTTCGGTCCTTCAAGGATGGGCTTGAGATCTTTCAGGTTTGGCAACTTCTGATAATCATCGAGGCCGAAGAATTCAGCGCCCGCAGCGGCGATAAATGGCGCGTGTGCCATGGTCGAAACGGCCGCAACTTTCTGCAACAAAGCCATGTCTTTGGGGCCAGGCCCGAAGTCATAGTTAGCAACGATCATGGCATACGGTTCGCCACCGAAGGTGCCGTATTCGTTCGAATAGCACTGTTTATAGAGGCCCGATTGCACGGTCTCAGGCGCATCTTCGAAGTCGTCTTGCAGTGCTTCCTTCGAGCAATTGAGCATTTCGATGCGGCAATTCTCGCGGAAGTTGGTGCGATCGACCAACAGCTTGAGTCCACGCCAGGCGGATTCGATCTGTTGAAAAGATTTGTTGTGGAGGATTTGGTCAAGCTGAGCGCTCAACTTCTGGTCGATCTCGGCGATCATCAGATCGATCGAGCTCTTATCTGCTTTTTCTTTGGCGTGCGTTGGCTTGAGCATCTCGGAGATGAAAGCCGAGATACCTTTCTTGGCGACATCGTAGCCTTCGTCGCTCGGCGCCATTTTGGTGGCCTGCATGATATCACCGAGGAGAGATCCTTCAGTGGTACCACCTTGAGCGGCTGCTGCCTGTTGTTCGGCTTCTGACATGGTTTTTTCCGTATGTTTGTATGTGTATTGGGTGGTAAGGTAAAAGGCTTAGACGCCTTTGAGCTCGGCTTCGATTTTCGCACGCTGGCCAGCGTCGCCGAGGATCGTCTGGATTTTCTTGCGGAAATCCGGGAAGTTCCCCATCGGACCTTTGAGCGACGACAGCGCCGCACGCAGTTGCAGTAACTGAGCCAGCTCTGGCACCTGGGCCGCGACCGCTTCTGGGCCGAAAGCCTTGAGCGAATCGAATGACAATTTCACTGGCAACTCGCCACCTTTGTCATCGAGCTTGTTCGGCACGCTGACATTGATGGTGATGGCTTGGCCCTTGAGAACCTGATTGAAATTATCGGCATTGATGTCGATGGCCTTGCGCTCTTCGACTGGGGTCGCGTCTTTGCGACCGGTGAAATCACCGACCACCAGGGTCTTGAGCGGCAGCTCTTTTTCCTGTTGGGCATCGCCAGTGGCGGCTTTGTAGGTGATGTTAATGCGCTCTTGTGGAGCAACTGAGCCGTCGTCAGACATGATAAGTCTCCTGAATGGGAGGGTGAGTGGATGGAAGAGCAAAGAACGATGAAAGAGCTAAGAAAGAGCTAAGAAAGAGCGAAGGGAAAGGAGCAAGAGCGTTATTCGCCCAATGATGAAGACCAACGCATCAGTAATCTCCGCGCGGGCGTGGAGATGCTGGGTCTGGCGTCGGAGCCAAGGTCGACACCGATGACGGCGATACCGTTGACCCTGCTGCTGGCAGAGCCGCGTAACCTTCAGGCAATTGTTGCAGGACTAAATCCCACATCGATCCACTACGCTGCAATTCCGCATACAGCTGAGGCAGCGCCATCGGTCCCCAGGCAGCTGCGCGACGCAGTAAATACGGAACGGGACTGTGCGGCTCGTTGGCAATCAGTTGCTCAGCAAGTGCAAGAATCTGACGATAGATTGCTTGACGATCGACCACTCCACCAGCCGATGATGGAGTGAAAGAAGTTACCGGCCCTGAAGTAGCAACGGGGCGAGCCACGTCCGATGACGTCGTTTCAACCGCCGCTTCGCTGGCTGCTGCTGGCATCGCGTTCAGTTTCTCTTTGAGGATTTTCGTCAGCGCCCACCACGTCGGAGGATCGCCTTCCCAGCGCGTTTCACCAAAGGCGACGAGTTCATCAAGCAGCGTGATCGCAGCGGTCAGCGCATCCTGATCGCTGGCTTGCGCGTCGGTGGTTTCTGCCAACGGCTTCATTCGATCCAACAACCAGTCGACTGCAGTTTTGCGTGCGCGTAGACGTTCTGGATGCAACGCATCCCAATGAGTGGTGACCAAGGCTTTGATAACGTTGAGTCCTTCAGCAAGGCCGTTCCAACCACGTGTTTCGCGCAAAGCCGCGCACAAATAAGCTGCACACAAAAGATCTTTTGATTTTTTCGCCAACAACGTGCTGGCGCAATCGCTCACCAAGGTCCAGTCAGCGGTGCCACCTTCCAGGGCGATCAGCTTGTCGATCTCCGCCTGCATCTGCTCGAACTCGGGCTCGTAGCGCGCTGGTTTGCCAGTGGCGCTGTCACCAGGGATCGCAGCTGAACCGAGTGCCTGCAAAGTCTGATCAAAGTTCATAGTCATGGCTCCTGATGCCGAACTGCGATGGTCGCGGGAAAAGAGAGGTTATCGAATACGCGTCGGGAGAACAAAGCCACCGCTGGACCGTCATCGACCACCAGCTGGATCAACCAAGTTTTCGGCACCACAGGCGCTGTGGTGGCAGCAACGGCAGACCCG
>JANMYZ010000157.1:0-2171 GCA_031382605.1 Planctomycetota bacterium
CTTGTTCGCCGCGATTGGCTTGCTGGATCGGGCCATCGCTCTGGTGCAAGAAGCTGTGAAGAAAAATCCAGATGACGCGACCCTCGTCGAAGCCTTGGCTTATTACCAGTCAGCGAAGAAAATCGGCGCCACCTTGAGTAACGCTGTAACTGCGACCGCTATTCCATAACGATTTATTTGGTTAGTCGTGGAATCAGCTCAGAGCTGATTCCACGGAAGAAAATCCGTCGGATTTTCTGCTCGTTCATCTCTCCTGGAGCTCAGTATGCGTTTTCTCCCCTTCGCCACCGCTCTCTTCGCTCTCTTCGCTCTCTCCACTAGCGCCATCGCACCGCTGATGGCATTAGATATTGGCGAGAAGGCCCCCTCCCTTGAAAAAATAACCTGGGTGAAAGGCCAAGCCGTGACCACCGGTTCCGCCGTGACGGTCGTCGAATTTTGGGCCACGTGGTGCGGACCTTGCATCAAGGGAATTCCACATCTCACCGAGCTACAAAAAAAATATGCCGCCAAAGTGAATATCGTCGGTATCAGCCAAGAAGATGAAGCGACCGTGAAACCATTCGTCGCCAAGATGGGAGAAAAAATGGACTACCACGTCGGGATCGCTGACAAAAAGAGCTACAGTACATATATGGAAGGAATCAACGGTATTCCCCACGCTTTTTTGGTCGACAAGAGTGGCACCGTCGTGTGGCATGGCCACCCCATGACCATCGATGTCCCCTTGAGCCAAGTGGTTGCTGGCACCTTTGACGCCGCCAAATCTGCGGCGATCACCAAAGCCGAAGGCGAAATTGAAAAACTCCTAAGCGGCAAGAGTCCTAATATTCCTGACGCTTTGAAGAAAATTGACGAACTATTCATTCTTGACCCTGCCAATAGCACGGCGGTTTCGATAAGTATAGCGATCGGCAAGCACGAGAAAAAACCCAAGATCATTCGCGATACATTGATCCGGTTGACGAAAATCGATGCGCCTGCGGAACTGAGCCACGACCTAGCACTTTCCTGCGCCACTGATGACGATCTGCCCAACCGAAATCTTGATGTGGCGTTCACTTTAATCGACCGCGCATTGAAATCTGAACCAGGCAATGCGGCTTTTCTTGGCACTAAGGCTCGCTTGTTTGCCGCCATCGGTTTGATGGATCGCGCCATTGCGGTTCAACAAGAAGCGGTGAGTAAAAAGCCAGATGACGTAGGCCTCAGCGAAACGTTAGCTTACTATCAATCAGCGAAGAAACTTGGCAGCACGCTCATCGCAGCACCACGTTGAGTCATTGATTCGCTCTCTATTTGGTTGGCCGTGGAATCAGCCCTGAGCTGATCCACGGCACGAAATCTGCCGGAATTGGTGACTGTAATTTCAAGCGACCGCCATCTGGATGCGGCACGTCGAGCGTCCAGGCGTGCAGCGCTTGGCGCTGAAGAACGGGCCGTCCCTCAATGGGAATAAGTGGCCACGTTCCGCTGCGACCATACGTTGAATCGGCGAGCACGGCGTGACCGAGCGCCGCCAGATGTACGCGTACTTGATGGGTACGTCCGGTTTTCGGACGGGCTTCGACGACGCTGTAACCGTTTCGCCGTTCGTGCACTACCACGCTGGTGTACGCCTCTTTGGCGCCTTCCGCGTTATCTGGTAACACCGTGCGTTTGCGGAAATCTTTGGCGTGACGACCAAGCCAACCGGCGTGTTCCAAAAAATCCGCACGCGGACGTCCGGCGACTAATGCGAGGTAGCGCTTGTTGACCTCACGTGCTTTGAACGCGTCCTGCAAAAACGTCAGCGCTGCCATCGTGCGCGCAACCAACATCACGCCACTGGTGTACTGATCGAGGCGGTGAACGATTCCTGGGCGCCACACTTCAGTGCCGCCTTCAGCGGTTGGTAAGTGCGAGCCATAACGTCCCAGCAGCGCATTCACCAGCGTTCCACGCGAATGACCGATCGCCGGATGAACCACCATTCCAGGGGCCTTGTCGATCGCGATGAGGTGTTTGTCCTCATGCAAAATCGTCAGCGGAATATTTTCCGGCAGCGCCTCCATCGGTTCGAGTTCGGGCACTTCCAAGGCTACGCGCTCGCCGCCTTTCAGAAATAAACCGGCCTTCGACACGCCCGGTTCGATCACGCAGCGGCCATCTTTAATCAGGCGCGAAATCAA
>JANMYZ010000164.1:0-12455 GCA_031382605.1 Planctomycetota bacterium
CTGGCAACATCCGTAGTCGTCCGTAATGAAGGCAGGATTGCCCCTGGCCGAGTGCAACTCGGCGATCCCAGGAAACGTACCGTGATCGCTTGGCGCTCAACGACACATCAGGAGATGTGGTATCCTGGTACTATGCTGAGACGAGCCCTTTTGTTGCCGTTGCTGCTCAGTGTTTTGGTGGCGACTGCCGCAACGGGTGCCGCCGCTGATCAGGACCAGATCGATTTTTTCGAGACTAAAATTCGCCCCGTGCTGGCGAAAAAATGTTATGGCTGTCACTCCGTCGAAGCTGAAGGGCGCAAGAAGCTGAAGGGTGGACTGTACCTCGATAGCAAAGATGGCGTGCTTAATGGCGGCAAAGATGGCGTCGTTCTGATTCCTGGTGATGCCGAGAAAAGTCGGCTGATCCACGCCATTCGTTATGGAAATGATGACACCGCGATGCCGCCGAAAGAAAAATTGCGCCCAAAGTGATCGCCGATTTTGAAACCTGGGTCACGATGGGTGCGCCTGATCCACGGGTCGGTGACCATGCTCCCAAAGCTGGTGCAGCGATTAGCGAACAAGCGAGATCTCATTGGGCTTTTCAGCCGGTAATCGCACCGCCCGTGCCGTCGGTAAAAAAAATAGCCTGGGTGATGACGGACATCGACCGCTTTATTCTTGCCAAGTTAGAGGCTGCAAAAATTGCGCCCGCAAACATGGCGGACGAACGCACGTGGTTGAGACGTGCGACTTTCGACCTGATCGGTCTGCCACCAACCAGCGACGACGTTGCTGCATTCGCAGCGGATAACGCCGCGACGGCATGTGCTACGGTGATTGACCGCTTGCTCGCTTCGCCTGCGTATGGCGAGCGTTGGGGCCGTCATTGGCTTGACGTTGCGCGTTACGCAGATTCGAAGGGCTACGTTTTTGAAGAAGATCGAGCCTATCCGCATGCGTACACCTATCGTGATTGGGTGATCAAGGCGTTGGCTCTGCGGCGTTTCGTGTGGGTTCAATTTCATTGGACAGCCAAAGAAGAAAGCAGCGAACAGGAGGCGCGGAGACGCGGAGGAGGGCAAGATGCTTGCTGGAGAGAATGTGCCATTTCCTCCTCTCACCTCAGCGTCTCCGCGCCTCCTGTTCGATTTTTTCCGCTTTGATGAGCCTCAAGGACTGAGAAAAGACCCACACCGAACGCCGCAGAGACAAATTATCCTTACTGTCTTTCTCCGTTCCTCCGTTTCTCTTGTTCAATTCTGTTTATCGAGTGTTTTCCTGGACGTTGATAACCATCCATATTCCAACGTGGGCAATAACGGAACGACTTTTATTCCTGTTCGCTTTTTCGAATCGCTCTCAACAACGATCAAACCGATCAGCGCACACTCGCCTGAATAAACGAAAGTTGCACCAGCGAATCTGATCTCAGCACGGCGTTCAAGCCGAAGCGTTGGCAATATGCGCGGCCCAGATCATCCATGCGCTTATTGGCGCTCGTGGTTTGGTCGGCGGGACTGAGGATGATTAATACACGCACGGGTTCGCGGTGGTTCATGCCGCTTTCGCGGAAAAATCCTTCGGCGGACAGTTCGGTGAAACCGCGCGGAAAGGCTGGTACGACTTGAGTCATGACGAAGTCACGCCATTCATCAGCGGTGACATTCGCTGCGCCTTGACGAGAAAGGCCGAACGACATTTCGCTGCGTTGCCACGATTCGCTGCCCTCAGCGGAGCGCGGTGAGTTACAACCGCCGATAAAAAGAGCGGCAAACAGAATCGCGAAGGACAGGAGCGTGCGCATGGGCGGGGATGGTGGTCGGTGTTGCGTCTGGGCAATAACGGAATGGGGGTCGATCATGAGGGCTTTATGACGAAGTGTTTCGGCAAGGCTTACTCTGGAATAGTGCGCTTTCGCATATATCGCTACGCGTCCATGGACTGACCGCTTCAGGATATTTCCCCTGGAGTCGCTGTGCTAGTATCCGCGCTCAATCAAACACTGCTCGGCTCCACGGTAATACGGCAGAGTCCGTCTTACGTCTGATGTCGAAACAAGGATTGCTATGCCTATCACGATCACTCGGATTTCGGTTCATGATGTGCGCTTTCCAACCTCGCGCGATCGCGACGGTTCGGATGCGATGAACCCGGACCCAGATTATTCAGCCGCCTATGTGGTGTTACATACCGATTCACCTGGCTTGGAGGGTCATGGCCTGACCTTCACCATTGGACGTGGGAATGAATTGTGTGTGGCGGCGGTGGAGGCACTCAAGCCGCTGATCGTTGGTCGCACACTCGAATCGTTTACCGCCAACATGGGGGCGTTCTGGCAGCACATCACTGGTGACAGTCAACTGCGCTGGGTGGGGCCTGAGAAAGGCGTCATTCATTTAGCTACCGCTGCGGTGGTGAATGCCATGTGGGATTTGTGGGCGAAACAACAGCAGAAACCACTGTGGCAATTATTGGTCGAGATGTCGCCAGAAGAATTGGTGCGCTGCATCGATTTCCGTTACATCACCGATGCTCTGACTCCGGATGAAGCCGTGGCGTTGTTACGAGCAAAACACGCCGGCAAGCAGGAACGCGTCGCTACGCTGAAACAAAAAGGTATTCCTGCTTACACCACTTCGGCAGGCTGGCTTGGCTACAGCGATGAGAAATTGCGGCGTTTATGTCGTGAAGCCATCGCGGTTGGCTTCACCCATTTAAAAATCAAAGTTGGACGTGATCTAACCGATGATATTCGCCGCAGTCGCATTATCCGCGAGGAAATCGGTTGGGAGCGTAAATTGATGATGGACGCCAACCAAGTGTGGGATGTCGGCACCGCGATTGAAAACATGAAACAACTTGCGCAGTTCAAGCCGTGGTGGATTGAAGAGCCGACCAGCCCCGACGATGTTCTTGGTCATGCGGCAATTGCCAAAGCGCTCAAACCGCTCGACATCGGCGTGGCAACGGGCGAGCACTGTCAGAACCGGGTGATGTTCAAACAACTCCTGCAAGCCGATGCCATTCGTTTCTGTCAGATCGATTCGTGCCGCCTGGGCGGAGTCAACGAAATCCTGGCGGTGTATTTGATGGCGGCAAAGTTTGGCGTGCCGGTGTGTCCACACGCGGGCGGTGTTGGTTTGTGCGAGTACGTCCAGCATCTATCGATGTGGGATTTCGTCAGCGTGGTCGGCACGACGGCTGGCCGTGTCACCGAATTCGTCGATCACCTCCACGAACATTTTATCGATCCCTGCGTGGTAAAGAATAGTCACTACATGCCACCGACTAAACCCGGTTATTCGATTGAGATGAAAGCGGCATCGATCACCGATCATCTGTATCCGAACGGCAAAGTCTGGCAGCAAATCCCCGCCAATTCACCTAAATAACGGCAAGCAATCGAACACAGAGCACCAGAGAAGCAGAGCCGATAATGCATTTTGCTATCACCGATCACCCAGAAGGTGAGACCCTGATGGGAAGCAACCTTTTGGCTATTCCTCTGGTGCTCTGTGTTCGATTCCTGCATTTAAGTTCATCCACTGCGAAAGGTTAATTCATGGGACAGAAAATCCTCATCACCGGCGGCTGCGGCTTCTTCGGCACCTGGATCATCAAACGTTTGTTAGACGATGGTGATCAGCCAGTCGTGCTCGATCTGACGAAGAATACCAAGCGTTGGGAAATGATTTTGTCACCTGAGGAAATCGCCCGCGTGCCATTTCATTCGGTGAAGATCGATGATACCGACGCCGTGCTGGCAGTAGTCGCAGCGGAAAAGCCGGACGCCATCATTCATCTCGCCGCGCTTCAAGTGCCGACCTGTCGCGATAACCCGCTGGCCGGCGCCAAGGTCAACGTCATCGGTACGCTCAATGTTTTTGAAGCGGCAAAAGCGCAACGCGCCGCCGGCGAAAAATTACCACGTATCATTTATGCGTCGAGCGCGGCGGTATTTGGTCCCGATGCGGAATATGCTGAAACGCACGTGGGTGATCACGCGGCGCTCAAGCCAACCACGCATTACGGCGCGTTCAAAGTGTGCAATGAATCCAGCGCTAAAGCGTATTGGATCGCCAATCAGATTCCAAGTGTCGGTCTTCGCCCGTTGACGGTGTACGGCCCAGGCCGCGATACTGGCATGACGTCGTTTCCAACTCGCGCGCTTGCTGCGGTGATTAAAGGTCAGCCGTTCGAAATTCCATTTACCGGCAAGACCGCCTACATCCACATGCGCGAAGTTGCTGACATGTTCATTACCGCAGCGCGTCATCCGGCCAATGATAGTTTAGTCTTCACCGTTGGTGGCGACATCGTTGATATGCCTGATTTTATTGCCGCCGTCGAGCGTCAATTACCTGGCGCGATCAAACTGATAAAAACGTCTGGCGCTCCATTACCGATTGTCAGTCGCGTCGATGATGCCTCGTTGCGTCAGGCCTATCCTGGGCTGTTGCGTATTCCGTTGGAGCAAGGTCTGCGGGAAACCATCGCTATATTCAAACGTCGACATGCTGAGGGCAAACTTGAGGTTTAAGAACGTTCGTTAGTCAGCGCGAGAAAAAGTACCACTTCCCGCGTTGATTGGCAGAGAGCGAAACGACGCAAGCGCAGCGCACAAGGTGACCAACACCATGGCAACCAAGGATGCTTCGAGGGCAAGGAACGCGGCCAATTTAACTGGAGCAAATGCGCTCGAACCATAACGCAGTGCAAACGGCGTCAGAATATCTGCGGCCGCTGCGACAAAACTGCCATAGCACAAAGCGCCGGCCCAGCGTTGTTTGCCAGACGGTGTCATGGAAAATAAATGGGCCACAATAAAAAGAATGAGCGGCATGGCGACCAAGTGTAAATGAGCGACTTCCAAGAGTGTCCCATATGAGCGGGCGATGGCGATGCGTCCCGTCGGCGTGGGTGCGGCGCTTGGATTATCAGGAGCATCAATTCCAAACGCCGCGTGGTTCGCCGTGGCAGGAGCTTCAGAGCCACGATAATAGAGCGAGATACTCGTTGGCGTCCAACCAGCACCATGATGGTGCATTAATATGCCGCTGATCGCCTGGCTTAAAATGCCTAACAAAAACAGCACGCAAAGTATCCGCGTGCGCGGTGCGAGTTGACTGAGTTGATGGCTTGAGGCGAAGAAGCGAATGGCTGACTCCGTGATCGGATGGGTACCTTCATGAGTGGAATACATCGGGCAATGGGGTGAGAGGCGGTCAGGGTGCTCCAGCGGCGTTGATTCTTCAGTGCCTCAGTTCGCAGGCCACCGCTGTGAGCGATGGAATTGCTGACCATCCCACACCAAAGCGGCGACGCCTGGAAGTGTTTCCACCAGTGCCAAACCTTCGGCGGTCGGCATCAGGCAGAGCGCGGTATCGAGGACGTCTGCCAACGCTGCGCTGGGTGCGATGACATACGCCGCGCGATTGAGCGGGGCCGGCTGAGCGGTGAGCGGATCGATCACATGACTATGCAGCACACCAGCCACGTTCAGCGTGCGGCCGTTGGTTGAGGCGCTGCCGAAACCATGGCCAGTGGCCAGCACGAAGCGGTGTGAAATTTGGGTGGAATCACCGGGATGGCGAATGGTGATGCGGTGCAAGTTGGCATCCGCTTTACCGAGCGCCAACCACGAACTGCCGCCGTGCGATAACATCGCCGATTGAGCGTCAGTTAATGTCAAAGCAGCGCCGGTATGATCGAGCAATAATCCTTTTGCTAAACCGGATAAATCTAAAGCCATGCCACTGGGCAAGGTGATGTGTTTGCGCGTTGCATCGATGTCGACCCGCGCAAAGCCAATGCGCGAACGGGCTTCATGCAGAGCGGATTCCGTTGGCGGGATGCCGCTTTCGGCGGCCTGCTGCCACACGCGCAGTAAAAGATAAATGGTGGGATCAAAACGTCCGCTGCTGAGATCATAGCCACGCCGAGCCAATGTGATGGCTTCGAACAACGGCGCTGACACCACCGCTGCGCCGTTTTTATTGAGCGCGGCCAGCTCTGCATCGTTGCGCCAGGCATTGAACGTTGCATCCAGCGTTTGCGCGACCGTGAAGGCGTGATCAATCGTGGTTGCGGTCTTTTGGGCAGAACTGGCCGTATTCGGACTGATGCGAATGGTCAGTGGACTGGTGCCGACGGCGGCAGCACGCGTCAGGACGGCAACCTCACCATTCGGAATGGCTGGCGCCGCTGGGCTATCACGACCAGCCAGCCACGTCGGTATGGCTTGGTGCAAAACCACCGCATGGAATTGTAAGATAAAGCGCACACGTTCGGTGAGTGCGTTTACCGACAGCGTGGCGCCGCCAATATTGCCAATCTCTTTTTCGACCCGAACCGGAGTGGAAGCATCTTTGTTAGTAAATTGATCGAGAAATCGTGGATCACGAATCTCGCTGCCATACGGCTCGCGGTACGCCATGACGGCAAGTCGTTGGACCGCGCCTTCTGGCGTGAGCACACATAACCAAGTGATGTATTCAGTGCGGCCAATGACGTGATCGACGATAGCGATGCCATCAATCACACCGTTCGAGTGCCCGACATAGATACCGCCGAGCGAGGCCTCTGATTTCGCATCAGAGCGCGCAAGAATAAGCTGTTGCTGCTGCGGTGTGATCTCTGGCTTAAAACGTTCAACCTTCCCGGAATGCGGGAAGGCCAAACGTAAAGCCTGGTCAAAGGACAAATACTCGGCCGCCTGGTTGGTGTGGGTGGCAACCAACCAGAGCAGCAAAAATGTCATCCATTTAGAAAGCAAAACCAAGCCCAAGGTTCCAGCTGTCGACGGCTTTGTCCGCGTCGTTGTCGTAGTCGCGGTAGTCAGCTTTCACCACGACATTCGGCGTGATCAACCAAGTGACACCGATTTGATAAATTTGGCTTTGCTGTTTTTTATCCGTTTGAGTTGGCGCACCGGTGGATGTCGTCGCAGGGATTTCTGCTTGCAAGTCGATGTTTTCGTAACGACCGAAGAGCGATACCTTTTGCTTGCTGTCAGCGAATAAACGCAGCACGTCATAGGCAAGATAGGCGGATATTCCCTGAAATACTTCTGGTACCGGAGACGTTGGCGTGGCCAGCGTGTTGGGATGGCTATTGGCATTATCAATAAAACCCTGGCCCCAACTGACCCCGGCATCCCAACCGCTGACGGCGTAACGAGCTTCAAGGGTGTACAGAAACGCATCGCTATCGACGACCACGGTGCTAAATTCGCGCTCGCCTTGCATGTAAGAACCGGCAGCGGCAAGCCATAAGCCAGGTAAGGGCTTATAATCGGTGCGTGCGGTGACCATCATGTCTCCCGCTGAACTCTTAAAACCTTTTTGTTTACCCGCGCGCAGAGCGTCCGAGCTGCGATATTTTTCTGCGTTGGGGGCCGCTTGCACCGCGACAGCGTAGCCAAGTTGCGGGTGAAATTGACCATACAAACCAGCGCCGCCTTCAACCCAAGTAGTCGGCACCACCATGCGATCGAATTCTGAGCGTTCGACGCCGTGAAAGGTGGTTGGTTCGTGATATAAATTGCCGATCGAAATGGGCACCAATAAAATTCCCGCGCGCACGCTGTGGTCGTCGAGGTAGGCGAAGTCGAGGTAGGCTTGTTCCAATTCCAATTCGCCTTGACCGTCTTGAACGAAAGCGTGTTCCAATTCAAGCTCACCAACCAAGCGAATGCTGTCCGCGAGTTGTGCTTCCATCAGCAAAACAAAGCGGTGCATTTCAATCATGTCGCTATTGGTGCCGGCGGCGCCTTGACCATTGTGACTGGTGGTGCCTTGAAAATTATTGTAGTGCAATTCGCCGTAGGCACCGAAGTGCATGCTCTTGATGGCTTTTTCTACCCCGCTGCCAACGGCTTCACCAATTTGCGCGCCAGTTGAGGAAGCCGAAGGGCTGGTCGACTTCGGGGCATCGGGTTGTTCAACCGCCGACAAACAAACCGTTGTTAGCAAAGCGGGGACGAGAGCGAGGCGACGAATGGACATGGGACGAGAGCTCCAGGGCTTGGTTTGGTGTGAGGCCTGGAAGCTAATGATAATCGTTACTATAAGCAATAGCTGATGTGAAAAGCCGAGTAAAAACTGTAACTATAGTTTTATTAAGTATTTGCGCTTATCGAACTCAGCCTAAGGGATGCCCTCGCCCATCGGACATTCGAGTGTTATGACGGATTCGGAGCCTCACGAACTAAGCCATCGGGTTTGTCCCTCATAGCGTTCTAAGTACCCCTTGAGCCTGATTTTTTTCAGCGTGCTTGCGCTGCTCATGTAACGAATTTGGCCGAAGATCGGCCGTTGCGGAGCCCATGGACGATCGAAGCGACCGAGGCACCAACTGATGCCGCTCGATGAATTGGGGTCGCGGCCATCCAGTGCGTAACGGTTATTGAGCTCCGTCATGATGGCGAGGGCTTCACGTGGATGGCGAGTCCACTCAATGATTTTTTTTCCCCACAGCATGCGTAAATAATTGTGCATGCGGCCTTCTTGACGGAGCTCGCGCTGCGCGGCGTTCCATAAAGGGTCATGCGTTTGGGCGTTGGTAAATTGATCTACGGTATAGATGTGCTCACGAACATCGCTGGCATGGGTTTCAAGGGTGGCACGGGCCCAGGCGGGCAGATCGTCCCACGTTTCATGAGCTGGACGGTGGAAACAATAATGGTGACCGAGTTCGCGCCAGGTGACCACTTCATCAAGAAAACTTTCCGCTCCTGGTCCGACGCCCCACCAGCCTTCGCGTTTGCCAATGGTCGAAGCGCCGAGTCGTTCGGGTGACCAGTTTTCTTGGGCCAGAACGCTGGCCACGACGTGGTGTGCTGAAAGATGTCCAAAATGCAACCATGGCGACAGACCACTGGCGGCGCCATTATCAACCGCGTTTCGTTCTTCGTGATAGCGATCGATGCCGTGGGCAAGAAAAGTGGCGAGCTGTTTTTCTGCCGCTTTTGCACCGCCACGCATGGCAACGACTCCCACCGTGTGGTCGATCGGTAGGTGGCTCAGACTATCGGCGGTGCCGTTCATCAGTGAAAGATTCGCCGCGTTCCACCGTGTTCCCCACTCTTTCGGAAGAAGTGGTTCCGGTAATCGTGGCGCATCAGCTAAGGGCCCCGCCTTGGGCAAGGCATCAAGATGTGGCCGTAGATTTTTTTGCAGAAAACGGCGAAAAACGTAGGCCGATGGACTTCCGGCAACGCTCGCCTTAAGCGGCATGAGGCCGTTGGTGTCGACGATTTCAAAATGAACCTCAAGTTTTTTTGCCGCCGCGCTGACCATGTGTGGCAGAAAAAAACCAGGGTAATCATCGCCGACAACGACACAGCACTGTCTGGCAAGAGCCATCAATAATCCGCGTCCGTGGCCGACCGTTTCCTCAATATAGGGCAGATAGGTAATTTTTGCTTTGGCACATGCCGCCGCGTTGTCGACCATGCCCTGAATCACAAAGGCATGAAAACGATCGCTGGCCCAACGGTAATCGCAGCGCAGTGGTTCGAATATCACCAGCGGGCGTTTGAGCTGCTGGGCCCATTCGACGGCACGTTGCAAAGCGAAATTCCACGACGTCCGCCGTGCAGCAGTCATCCAATATAAAACGTATTCGCCATCGACGCGCACTGCCGCTTGGTTGGCCACCGTTATTCGCAGTGGTGAAATGGATGATGAGTGCAAGGTAGACATATTGGTTTGGTATCAGCGACCAAGGTCTGCGCTACGAAACGCTCAGCTTTCATCCACAAGCGTTTGGCGGGGGGTGCCGTCAAACGCTTAGCGAAAGAACACCACCCACACGATCAGCAGCACCGGAGTTAAGATCGGCAGTGCATATTTCAGGAAATATCCATGCAGGCTGGGGACCTCGACCAGCAGTGCGCCGTTCGCATCGCGCGCGGATTCGGCGATGGCTTTGACCATCAAATTAGGCCCGTTGCCAATGTAGGTCATGGCGCCAAAAAATACTGCCGCACTCGCACAGGCAGCTAAAGAATTGGCGATCAGCGGATCACTCGAATGCCCTATGGCTGCGACGTCCATGCCGAAGCGGCCTTCCATACCGGCAAGAAAGGCGATAAAAGTGGGTGCGTTGTCGAGCACGCCGGAAAATATTCCGGTTCCCAAATAGAAGGTCGAAGGCGTCAGCGGGAAGCCCATGATCGCACCGCCTTCTGCGGCATGGCGGATGAGCGCCAACGCTGGAATCATGGTCAGGAAGATGCCGACAAAGAGAAACCCGACTTCGCGAATCGGTTCAATGGTGAAATCATTGATGCGAAGATTTTCAGGAGCGGCGGTTTTCCACGCGATCCCAGCGATGGCAAACATGGCCAGTTCACGCAGGAAGCTAAAGTCGTGGCCGTGATAATGAATCGTTGGCAACCAGCTGATCTTAGCCGGGTCAAGAAACACCACCGCGACTCCCAGAAAGAGTAAGCCGAGGTGCGACCAACCTTGCAGCGCTGGCAGCTGACGAAACTCAGCCAGAGTTTGGGCATGACGACGGTTGGCGTTGTCGAACCAATAAAAAATCGTCAGCAGCAACGACATCGTCAGTAACCACGGAAAAAAGTTCAGTTGGAAGAAGCGAAAGAAATCAATGCCGCGCAAAAATCCCAGCAGCAAAGGCGGATCGCCAATGGGAGTCAACGCTCCGCCGACATTTGAAACGATGAAAATAAAGAACACCACATGATATGGCTGCAAACGTCCGCGATTGGCGCGCAGAAATGGACGAATCAACAGCATCGATGCGCCAGTGGTACCAACCACATTGGCGATGATTCCGCCGACCAACAATAGCAGGGTGTTTGACCATGGCCGTCCTTTACCACCCACGCCGACGACGATGCCGCCTGAGCAAACGTACAGACAGGTCAGCAGCGCCATGAAGGAAAGATATTCGAATCCCACATGCACCAGTGAACCCAGGCCGTCGACCTGCGTCAGTAGATAATACCCGGCCGTGAGCGCACCGAGCCCGACGGCCACGGCTGGATACCAACGATGCCAGAAATGCGGTTTGACGACGGGCATTGCCGCAATCGCGAGCAGCAACAGTACGAATGGTGTCACCGTCCATAGCGGTGGAACAGCGGTAGCGACATCAATGCCAGCAGCCGCATCAGCAGCAACCAGCGGCGTGAGAGCGGTGAGCAAAAGGATGATGGTACGGAGCATAGTGCAGCTTCCAGAGAACATGGCGGTTCACCATGGCGAGGCGCCAGGATGGAGCGCTTGGCGCCGGACTCCAGCCGACAATCGCCGCAGGCTGTTTGAAGACTTCATAAGCGCTCAAGATGAGGTGAAGATTGGTGGGGTATGAGATCAACCTAAAAAACGCAGTTGGAATAAAGCTTCCACCGCAAAGACGCGAAGACGCAAAGGAAAATCAAGGTTTTGAATAAAAATCGTCTGATTTGTGTCTTCACCAAACAGGTGAGCATTGTCTTTGCTGCAAGTCCTTTGCGCTCTTGGCGTCTTTGCGGTAAATTGGTTTTCAACTGCGTTTTTTAGGATCAATGAAAATGGCTGTAATGGGGTATGCGGGGGTTTGCAAACCGATGCGGATGTGATGATGGTCAAGCCATGGGACTCTATTCACAAGGTCATACGAATCGTTTGCTCAACGCAGAGGTTCGCGTTGGCCAATGAGCATCATTGCACCGACGACGAAAAAATCATGGCTCAGACGCGCTCGCTTTGCCTTGGTGCGAGCACTCCGCAGCGTGCTGCATTTGAGCGACACGCCGCATCGAATTGCTTTGGGTAGCGCTGCGGGATTGTTTGTTATGCCCCTTCCGCTTCCAGGTCAGTTTGTGCTTGGTCCCTTGCTCGCCCGACTTCTTGGCGGAAACATGGTGGCATCCATTCCCTGGACGTGGGTAAATAATCCATTTACCGTATTATTTTTCATCTACGGCCAATACCGCCTGGGTTTATGGTTTGTTTCCGGGAGTGGTGAAGTCTTATCATTCGCTGGATTATCGGAATTGGTTGCGCGTTTTAATAGCCTGCCGTGGAGCGAGGCGCTGCATCATGGCGCTGAAGTCTTCGGGGGCATTTTATGGCCACTAGCGTTGGGCTCGTTGATCGCTGCCGTGGTTGGCGCGGTAGGGGGTTACGGCGTGATTCGTTGGTTGGTTATGCGCGCGCAAGTATGTAAAAAAAACCGCCACGCAATTTGGCAGCGTGGCGTAAACACTGATCCTAAGAGCGATTGATTGAACACAGCCCGGCGGAGCCGGAACCCAAGCGAAGACAAAGATCGGAGAAGTCTAACCACAGAGGGCACAGAGGGCACAGAGGAAAATCAGTATGCTTTTCTCTGTGCCCTCTGTGCCCTCTGTGGTTTAGCCCTTCCCCTGCATTTTTTCCTTTCGTACGTGTAGCGATTTCTTCGGATAGCACGGAGAAATAGAACCTTAGTACTACAGAGCACCAGAGCACCAG
>JANMYZ010000537.1:0-1819 GCA_031382605.1 Planctomycetota bacterium
GCAGGTTCGCCATCAGAATATTACTTCGATCCTTGAAGCCGGCGCTGCCGACGGTGTTCATTATTTGGCGATGGAATTGATCACCGGAGGCGACCTGGCTAAACGCATTGATCGCGATGGGGTGATTCCGGTTGAAGAAGCCCTCCGCTTGATGATCGGCTGCTGTGAAGGACTGACCGCGTTGCACACCGCCGGTCTGGTGCATCGCGACATTAAGCCCGGAAATATTTTCATAACCGCAGCCGGTGAACCGAAGATCGGTGATTTCGGTTTGGCGCGAAAGGTTTCTGGTGCCGATCGCATGACGGTTACCGGAGTAAGCTGGGGAACTCCGAGTTATATGGCTCCTGAACAAATTGTTGGAACCGCTGATGTCGATGCGCGGGCAGACCTCTACGCGCTTGGTGCGACGCTCTATACCATGGTCACGGGTCGTGAAGCATTCAGCGGAAATACCGCGTATCTCACGACGTTTAAGGCAATGACCGAGCCGTTCCCGGATCCACGCTTGCTCAATCCCGCCGTTCCGCTTTCCGTTGTCACGATCATCCGCATGGCCACCCAGCGCGAACGTGAGCATCGTTATCCTTCGGCGCGTGCCATGCGCGAAGATCTTCAGCGCGCTCAAGGTGAGCAGATGCTGTTGCATGCGAGCACCGTTGGTCTTGCACCACCTACCGTCAGTCATGATCCAGGCCCTGGCGCAAACGCCGCACACCGACCGCGGGTCGTTTTAACTCAGCAGTCATCCGTTGGTGGTTGGCGGCTGCTGCTGTTTGCCGGCGTTGCCGTGGCGGGCATTGCGTGGTGGTCGACTGGCGCGACGCCTTCGTCAGCGGCAGAATTTCCTGCGTGGGCAACCAGCGGTGGCGTGGACCGTGCTGGCCGCTGGGTCGACCTCACGGTGGGTTCCGCCATGACGCGCCTGCGTTATTGCCCAGCGGGAAGCTTCACCATGGGAAGCCCAGAAACGGAAGCTGGACGTTCAGCGAGCGAGACGCAACACCGCGTCACGCTCTCCAACGGCTTCTGGATGCAGGAGACCGAATGCGACCAAGCATTCTATGTCGAAGTGATGGGCGAGAATCCCAGCCGTCATCGCGGAGCCACGCTGCCGGTTGAGCAAACCACCTGGGATGACGCACAGAAATTCTGTACCGTGCTGACCGCACGCGGTGTTCCTGCGCGTTTGCCGAGCGAGGCGGAATGGGAATATGCCTGTCGCGCAGGTAGCAAAGATGCCTTCGCTGAAGCAGCACCGTCAACGATGGGGTGGATGGCAAATGGTCGACTGCTCGCAGTGTGGAGCGAAGTCGGCGGAGGTGAATTGGCCGCCCAGCGTTATACTGACGATCATCAAGATGACCTGACCCTGCGGGCGCATCCGGTGGGGCGACGCCAAGCAAATCGTGCGGGATTTTTCGATCTGCACGGAAATGTTTTTGAATGGTGCGTGGACCGTTGGGATGGTCGCGCTGCTTATGGCCGCAGCGACGTAGTAAATCCACTGTCACCCACTGGAGAGTTCGCTGTGGCACGTGGCGGAAGCTGGTTCCATCCGCCTGCTAACGCGCGTAGTGCAGCGCGCAGCGCTATACCAACCGATAATCGGCGCGACGACGTGGGGTTCCGCTTCATCATCACGGAAGCGCTGCCGAAAAACGTTCCCTAATTAAGGGCTCTGCGGCG
Organism: Planctomycetota bacterium; assembly: GCA_031382605.1. GTDB lineage: Bacteria > Planctomycetota > UBA11346 > UBA11346 > UBA11346 > BOG-1363. The sequence goes on from JANMYZ010000537.1 coordinate 1,690, forward strand.
TTTCGTATGGGTCTTTCTTAGTCTTTGGGACTGATTAAAGCGGAAGAAAATCGAACAGGAGGCGCGGAGACGCGGAGATGAGAGGAGGAAAAGACGCATTCTCACCGGCAAGTTTCTTCTCCTCCTCCGT
>JANMYZ010000557.1:0-4302 GCA_031382605.1 Planctomycetota bacterium
ATAACCCGGCGGCTACTTGGGACAAAACCACGCCGCCCAGCGCTGGGCAATCCGTACCAATAGCGATCACTTGCGGCGCACATTCCAAACCCCAGGACAGTGCCGCACGGATGCGACTGCCAAGACCGCCTTCAGGTTGAGATCGACGCGGCAGATGATCCAAACCACTGCTTTTCCAGGAATTTTCTGCGCCGGTAGCCAGCAAAAGGACCGGCCCAGGCCAAGTGGTCGTGACGCGGGCGACGATGGTTAACAATTGGCGATACACGGCTAACGCTTGATCCGCTCCGATAGCGGCAGCCAGACGAGTTTTCACCACGCCCCATTCGGGTGCACGGGCAATAATTACCAGAGCGGTCTCAACCATGGGACGCCTGCCACGTAGCCAAGTCATCTGGTTGTTCGCCTGGCGAAAATGATTTCTGTTCGGGGCGTTCGCGCAGTGGACCAAAGGCTTCGTATGCCATTACGGCGATGGCCGGCAGGTGCGCCAACGCGGTCACCCACGGCGTCTCGCTCCACGTGCCTGTCGACAACATACCAAAACCGTGCAACCAATAGATTCCTGCGCAGGCAGTCCACACCGGCAACGCCCACGTTCTGGCGAAAGGCAGCAGCACGACCAGCACGATAAAATACCACGGGTGCAACGTCGGCAGACACAGCAACAGCACGCCGAGGGAACGCACTGCCAGAGTTGGCAGCGGTGCGCCAGCTCGGCGGCGCCACAACCACCACAAACCGGTGCCGAGCAACAGGACCAACACCACGCGCACCACGGTGCCGACCATCAGCGTTGGCAGCAGCGCTTCAGCCGGCAATCGCACCAACGGTTCTAATGCACCATGGAATTGCATGCCGCCACCAAAGGCCAATAGCGAGGCGACCACGCCATAGCCGGCATCGACAAAAGGAAGATAGGCGACCAGCGTCAGCGCGGGCACCAACCACCACCACCAGCGTGGCGTGCGCGCCAAAAATATCGGCATCAACACCAGCGCAAATGGCTTGAGCAGCACCGCCACAGACAGGCTCATCAGCGCCAGGACGACACGTCGATGCATGGCGAATAACAGCGCAATCACCACCACCGTCGCCATCACGATGTCATGGTGCGCTTCGCCGCTGGCAAAAATGGGCAGCACCGGGTTCCATGCCGCTAACAGAATCAGTCCAGGCGCAACTCCGCTGGCGCGCATCAACACCAGCAGGGTGGCCAAACAACTCATCGTCATCAGACACATGACCACGCTGAAGCCCATGAGCGTGGGTGAAATCGCCGCCACCCCTGCATGCACCGCTAATTCCAGTGGCGGATAAATCGCGGTCATCTGCGGATGGTTGACGCTGGCAGCGATGGCCGCGTCGACCACCGCGATCGCCGACGGAGCAGACGGTGGAATCGCATAGGGATTCTGTCCCACCAGCAGTTGACGGCCTTCGACGACATAGCGATTGACATCATCTGATTTCCACAGCCCGGTCGCCAGCACGTTGAGTGCGATACTCACCAACAGAATCCACCCCACCCCGGCCAGCGGAATCGCGCGTGAGCGTACGAGATAAACTCCGGCCAAGTAAGCCCCGCCCATGATCAGCGCCAGCCCTGCAAACCACCCTGGTTCGTCTCGCCAAGAACCGGGACGCGAGACCAACGCGGTCAGCGCCAAGAGACTGAGCCCACCAAGCGGAAATAATGGCCACCACGAACGCGTTGCGTGCGAGGCCGACGTGGCTGGCGCACCGTCTTCAACCAGCTGACGCCACCACACCCGCACGCCATGGTAGGCAAATCCAGAAATGCAGATGATCAGAATGGGCGTCAACCACGGTGAACTGGTTTGCCAACCAAGGATAAGACCGAACAGCCCCCACGCTGTGGCTGCTAATTCCGACAGTCCCGATCTGCTTGGCACTCGATAGCGCTCAATACCACCGCCGTCTTTGGGCGTACGGACGAAAATCGAGGCGGTGTTGCTGAGCACCTCCACGGCGGCGCGGGTATTGAGCACAGCCAAGCCAGTGCCGAGCGCCATCATCGTCGGCAAGCTCAAGAGCGTGCGCCAGGGTCGGCGCAGCACCCGTTGTCCGACCACATACAAGACCAGTGGAGGTATCGTGCTGCATGCCAACAACAGCGCGCCGCCCCACAGCACCAGCGGTGGCGCATGGCGCAGAGCGAGGCCGCTCAACGGCGCCATCAACAGGCCGAGCAGGATCAACGGATGCACCAGATAATGAGTCAGGTGCAAGGTGGCGGCAATCTTGCGCGAACGGGTCCAGGATGAAGCCCACACCGCAGGCAACATCAGGCGCGCCGTCTGCAACGAGCCCTTTGCCCAGCGGAACTGCTGACTGCGCCAAGCTTCTATGCTTTGCGGTAGCTCACCGGGCACCGCCAAATCCAGGCGACAGGCCCCATGCCAGCCGGCCAACTGCACGCGATAACTCAGATCAAGATCCTCGGTCAACGTGGCGCTCCGCCAACCACCAGCAGCAGCGATGGCACTGCGCCGCCACACGCCACAGGTACCGTTAAAATTGAGCGCCAACCCCGACCATGCACGCGCGCTCTGTTCCACCGCAAAGTGTCCATCGATACCGATAGCTTGCGCTTGGGTCAGCGCCGATGCGCGCGGATTGAGGTGTTCCCAGCGTGCCTGAATAAAGGCGAGCTTGTGATCGCTGAGCAGGGTGGCCAACGCGTGGCGCAAGAAATCCGCTTGCGGCACAAAGTCCGCATCAAAAATCGCAATATATGCAGCTGGTCCAGCAGGGTGCTCGGCGTCGACCAACAGGCCATTGGCGAGCGCACCAGCCTTATAGCCGGCACGCTGCGCACGACATACCTGCGTCGCCTCGATTCCCACCGCGCGCAGGCGCGCGATCGCTGCGGCACCAACGGCAAGGCTGGCATCGGTCGAGTCATCCAACAGCTGGATGCGCAAGCAGGCGCGCGGCCAAGCGAGCGCGCCCACCGCCGCCACCACGCGGTCGACCACTGCCTGTTCATTAAAAACCGGTATCTGGACCAGCACGACGGGCTCGTTGTGCTCACAAGGTAGCGGTATGACCTGGGCTTTGCGGTAGCGCAGAAAGCGCACGACCAGCCACAGGCTGTGGAGTCCATACATCGCCAGCGCGACCATGATCACCGCATGAATAACGGCGGCAACAACAGCCAGGACAGGAAACCACTCAGCGAGCATGATATCGATCAGCGCGCAACCACTGTGGTTCGCGACGCAAATGATTGATGAGGATCATAAGGTGGTGTACTTGGTTGATGGCGCTGAAATTTATCCTAGAAAACGCAGTTGGAATAAAACTTCCACCGCAAAGACGCGAAGACGCAATACCCCGTTGGGGCACATAGGAAAAGCAAGGCTTTGAATAAAAAAGCGTATGCTTTGTGTCTTCACCAAACAGGTGAGCTTTGTCTTTGCTGTAAGTCCTTTGCGCTCTTGGCGTCTTTGCGGTAAAATGGTTCCTTACTGCGTTTTCTAGGTTTATAGTCGCGTTGTTATCGTGCAAAAAAGTTGCGGTATTGGTGCGCGTGAAAAATCTGAATCCGCGTGGACCAAGCGAATCATGCGCGCAATGCCAGCGCATTCAGTGGTCCGCTGGTAAATTCAGCAACCAGTCATATTCGAAGTAAGAGATCTTTTTTCCGGCATCCAGGTATTGACGAACCTCGGGAGACGCGCGCGGACTGAGAAATTTCGCGACGCCACCGACGACGGAAAAGTCTTCGCTAAACCAATCGAGGATGGGATTGATCTGCAATTTTCCGCTGACCAACCGCACGTGATACGGATCGCGGGCAAAGGCCGTCGCTACTGATTCTAACTGGGCATCGAGGGTGGCGGCCAAATAGGGTTGCGCGAGCAGCGGGGGACACGAACGCGACGCACAGTTCACCGCAAAATGGACGCGTGGATCACCAAGCGGGCGCAGAAGGTGATGCTCTATTTGGTCAAGAGTGTAGCGCTGACCAGCCAGCTCAAAAGTATACGCTTTCCAGACGTCAGAGGTGGCATTGCCAGCATTTTTTATGCTCCACTTTGGCCATGTGGTTTCATCGGCAGGAAGTTTGAGAGCTACCAAATGCAAGGTGCAAGCGTTGTAAGCGTTGATCAACAGCGCGATTTTTCCTGTCTTATCTTGTGGCATGGTGGTCGCTGCCAGCTGCGCGCGATAACGCTCCAAGGCCGCGTGATCGCGGCGCAGTGCGGCATAATCAACTCCGTGCGGTTTGACGCAGAGCGTCAGCACCGTAGCAAGTTCGTGCTGCTCGGCATC
>JANMYZ010000636.1:0-4144 GCA_031382605.1 Planctomycetota bacterium
AAATGACTCCCGTAAGCCCACCGACTTCCTGACTTCCGCAGCGGAAAACTTTGGCAATGCTGCGGCCATGCCAGACGAAAAATTCCCTAAGCGCAATTATACCCCTCGCCCACGTCGTGCTCCTGGGGAAGGCGGCGCTCAGCCACCGATTGAGCCAAGTCGACGTGATCCGCGAGACGCCGCCCGGCGTGGCGATCGTCCGCCGTTTCAACGCGATGATCGTCATGGAGAGCGCCGCGATGATCGTCACGGTGAGCGCTTTGAAGGTCGAGACGAAGGCCGCCACGAAGGTCGTCAGCCACATTGGGAGCAGTCCGAAGCGCAAGAAGCACCGCAGCCGCCCGTGCATCAGGATCCTGCGGCCGAAACCGCGTGGGAACCACAAGCGGGTTGGTACGACCAATTGCTGGGCGAACGCGGAAATGATTTTCATAGCGAATTAGTGCTGCCAGCGGTGGCTCGGCAGTTGGATGCCAAACGCGGTCAGCGGATCTTGGATGTTGGTTGCGGCCAGGGTGTGCTTGGACGTTACCTTGGTGAAGCCGGCCAGCAGGTGGTTGGCGTTGACGCCAGTCCGTCGCTGATTGCCGCTGCTATTGCCCGCGCTGGTTCGCGCGAAAAATATGTGCTTGGCGATGCGCGGTCGTTGGAAAAAGTTTTACCCGGCGAACGCTTTGATCACGCCGCGTTGGTGCTGGCCGTGCAAGATCTTGATCCCATCGAACCCGTATTTACCGGCATCCGTCAATTGGTGAAACCCGGTGGCCGCTTAGTGATCGTGATGACCCATCCATGCTTCCGTATTCCCAAACGCACCTCGTGGGGATTTGACGAAGAAAACGGCGTGCAATTCCGTCGACTCGAAGGCTACATGTCGCCGTTGTCGCTGCCGATTCGCACGCACCCAGGGCAGGTCGCCAACACCAGCAGCACCACCTCATTCCATCGCCCCATGAACCATTATCTCAATGCGTTGGGCGCGACCGGATTGGCGGTCGTTGGCTGTGAAGAATTGTGCAGTCATCGTCGCGGCACGCAGGGCATTCGGTCGAGCGCTGAAGATCGCGCGGCGAAAGAATTCCCGGTATTTATGGTGCTGACCGCCGTGCGGTTGTGGCGACGGACATTACTGCGAGACTAACTGCGGGACTCATCCTAAAAAACGCAGTAGAAAACCATTTTACCGCTAAGCCGCAAAGAGCGCAAAGAACTTACAGCAAAATCAAGCTTCGCCCGTTTGGTGAAGCCATTGATCATCTAGATTTTGATTCGGACCCTTGCTTTTCCTAGCGTCTTTGCGCCCTTGGCGGTGGAAGTTTGAATTCCTGCTGCGGTTTTTAGGCTCATCGAATCGTTGCTGCAAAGCACCACCATTCGACCGGCTTTTGCAGGCAACACGACGGCGTCGCCAAAACGTGACGACGCTTGTCTGACCTCGATGCCTTCGTAGCGTCCGCAAACTTTTTGCGTATCCCTGAATCCGGAGTCCTCATGCCCACTGTCGCCGCCAGCCTTGCCCGCATTGCTTTTGCCGACGGAACCGTGCTCCGTGGTCGCAGCGTTGGTGCGCGTGGTACGATCGGTGGCGAAGCGGTGTTCAACACCGGCATGACGGGTTATCAAGAAGTGCTGAGCGATCCGTCGTATCGTGGCCAGATCGTCACCATGACCTATCCAGAGATCGGCAATTACGGCATCAACCCTGACGACATGGAAAGCGATCGCATCCAGGCTGCGGGTTTTGTCATGCGCCAGTGCTGCGATGTGCCGTCAAACTTTCGCTCGGTGGAGTCGCTCAGCGCGTTCCTGACTCGTTCGGGCATCGTCGCCATCGACGGCGTTGACACCCGCGCCATCACCCGGCGCTTGCGCGTTGGTGGAGCAATCAACGCCGTCCTATCGACGGAAGATAAAAGCGACGCTGAGCTGATCGCTCTGGCAAAGAATCAACCATCGATGGCCGGACTCGACTTGGCCAGTGATGTTGGCACCAAGAAACCGTATACGTGGACCGAAAGCAGCGACCCAAAAACCTTTGGTTCAATGATCGCAGGCCAGCCGTTGTCACGTCAGGCGCACGTCGTGGCCATCGATTTCGGCATCAAGCGCAACATCCTCCGTTTGCTGGTCGCCTGTGGTTTCAAAGTCACCGTGGTGCCGGCAAGCCATTCAGCGAAAGATATTTTGGCGCTGAAACCCGATGGTTTGTTTCTGTCGAACGGTCCAGGCGATCCGGCCGCTGTTACCGCTGGCATCGCCACGGTGAAAGAACTGGTGAAAACCGATCTGCCGTTGTTCGGCATTTGCCTGGGACATCAAATTCTCTCGCTCGCCTACGGCGCGTCGACGTACAAACTCAAATTCGGGCATCGCGGCGTGAACCATCCGATTCAACGGCTCAGCGACGGCGTGGTTGAAATCGCCAGCCATAATCACGGTTTTGCGGTTGATCCGAAAACCTTGCCCGCTGGCGTGCGCATGAGCCATGTCAATTTGAACGATCAAACCTGCGCCGGTATTGAGCACGAAAAAAAGCCGCAGTTCAGCGTTCAATACCATCCAGAAGCTGGGCCAGGTCCCGCCGATCCACTGTATTTGTTCGGTCGTTTCCGCGAACAAATTCGTACGCGGCTGTAAATTTTCACGACCGCAAGCACAGCTGATGAAGCTTGCGGCCCACTGTCATTTTGAAGGAGTCGCCATGCCCGGAGACCGGCCTGCGCACGATCATTTTCTTCCTATCGCACGTGGCCCACTCGTCCGCCGCTTGGCCGACCATCCCGCGCTCGCCGTCCATCGCTTAAGCGTGCAACGTCTCTGCGCGGCATTGACCGATCTCTTTCATGTTGAATACCATCGTCATGCAGAGCGGCTCAAAGAGCTGTACGCGCCGCTGGCCCCTAACGCCAGTCTGACGCCACCGTCGGCCTCCGCCGAGGGTTCCGCTGCCTTCAGCACAGAACTGCGCGCCCTGCTCGAACGCGCAAACTATAAAGCCATCACTCGCACCGAACTTGAATTGGCATTCAAAGCGGAATCGGTCTTCCACGTCAAATTGCATACCGAAATGTCAGATTTCGCTGAGTTAACGCTCTTCAGTCGTGGTCGCGGTCTGCGTCATGAAATCGTTCGCTCCTGGTTTGGTTTACGTCGTCGTCTGCTGGATGTCGAATATTTTGAACAAGTCGCAGTATTTGTGCGCTTTCAGCCAGAAGACTATTTTTCGCCCAAACGTCGCGCGAAGCTGCCATTCAAACCGGGGACAACAGCGCTGAAATTATTTGAGAACATCCCAGTTGCCGATTTAGAAATGTTGCTACCCAACAGCGAAGTGCGCATGCGCCCACTTGACCAAGTGGTGCTCGGCGTACCCGCATTGCTCGGCAGCGTTGGCATTATCGCGCAATTAGGTGCAGCCGGCATTTTCGTCGTCGGCCTTGCCCTCAGCGTCATTGGCTTAGGCGATCGTCCACGAAGCGTCACGCAAACCGAATTGGTCGCCTTCGGCGCAGCGGTTTTTACCGTGGCAATATTCGCGAGTCGCCAATTAGCGCGCTTCCGTTTTCGCAAACTCCAATTCATTAAAACCCTCGCCGATAATTTGTATTACCGAAACCTTGATAACAACGTCGGCGTCATTCATCACCTCATTGACAGCGCCGAAGAAGAAGAGTCGAAAGAAGCGATTCTCGGTTACACATTCTTGCTTAGCCATGGCTCCGCGACCGCGAAAGAACTCGACTCGCGAATTGAAGCGTGGCTGAAAAACGAACTGAAAATAACTGCTGATTTCGAAGTTGAGGATGCGTTAGCCAAACTCGAACGCTTTGGCTTGGTCACTCGCGAGGGCGAACGGTGGGCGGCATTGCCGATCGATCAGGCTCTTAACGTGCTTGAACGTCGTTGGGGCGCTGCTTTGGGCGTGTGATTTTTCACGGGTATTCTGGTCTTCTCTCACCAGTTGCCTCATGCGAAGTGGTAAGATCACCCTGCAAGTCTTGCACTCGTGATTGCCGAAGTTGTCATCGCCAGTCGGAGAACACTCATGTCAACGCCCACGCAAAATTACGCCAATCACCGAAAAATGCCGTCGCCCGCTTTTATGGCAGTATTTTTAATACTCGCGGTCAACGTGGTTTGGCAG
>JANMYZ010000184.1:0-3159 GCA_031382605.1 Planctomycetota bacterium
CGAAATGAATGTGCCCGACGCGGGCAGCAACCGAACGTAGCGTTGCGGCGATATCTGCTTCTTCGATGTTCATGTGAAACAGGTCGCAGAGTAAGCTGATGCCGCGCAAACCGCGTTGATCGAGGAATGCTGCCGCATCGCCTGAGCGATTGAAGAGATTGGTTTCGTAACGATTGAGCGGCTCATAGAGCAACGTCTGCCCCTTGGCCATCGCCCGTTCGCCAAGAACTTTCAGACCACTCGCAAGCCAATCGAGCGACTGTTCGCGGGTTGAGCCATTTTCGCCAGAGCGACCTTGCATCGAACCGATAATGGCCACGGCATTGAAATGTGCTGCGTAGTCAATGAACGCGCCGATGAATTCGCACGCCTTATTGCGCACGCTACTGTCAGAGTCGACCAGACGAAGTTTATGTTTCACCCAACCACCGCCGGTTCCGAGGGCAGCCAGCTTCAATTGATATTTCTTCAGCAGGCCATCGATGGTTGTTACCGGAATAAGATCATGGCCCGGCAGGAAAAGTTCCACCGCATCAAAACCATGCCGCGCGGCCGCAGCCATACCTGCTTCTAAATCGTCCCAATAAACAAATGGCCCACCACGGGCTTCGGCAACCAGAGAGATAGTGATGGCTGACTTCATCAGAGCGACTCCACATGTGAGAGGGCAAGAAGAGAACGGTGAGCGTCGACGGGAAATCGGGAAGAAACTATTCCTAATGGATCATGTGACCGATGACCGTCCGTAGTCGAGAATGGCTCACTCGGACATATAAACTACCGAGTATTCGGGCGCTTTTAACGGTTGCGATAACTTCCTTCTTCGAGCAAGTGAGTATCGTCCAGTTCAATCTTTTGTGACGCGAGATCAGCCATCCCTCATCACGAAGTGTTCGCTCAACTTGTTCGGATTGAGTCGAATGGTGAAAGATGAGTAAATGCCTAGCAAAAGCGAACCAAAAAATAGCGCAAATCAATAATCCGCTGACGTATATCGTGATCATTAAAATACTGACGGACTGCAAATGCGCTGCCATGATGGAACTTCCATCCTGGAAAATATAGAAGGTCCTCAGGGCCATTAGGCCCATCACGACCGTCAAAGCGACAACGCAGAGAAGCAAAAGAAAACCAATAGGCCGACCTGTTAGATAGATCTTAGGACGAAAAGAGAGAACTAGTGTTGGCAACAACGTTATCGATATGAATAGCAAACCTCCAATGAGCATGCCGAGAGCAGTTGAGTTCGTCATGTATCCTCCTGACGAACGACGTGTTTTACCGCCGCGTTCGTATGGTTGCTGTGCGACGGACTGGCGTCAGTTCCCAAGAAACAGCGGCTTGAAATGCCGATCATAGAGATTGTCGCCGACGTTCTTCGCGACGATGGCTTCGTTGGCTTTCAGCAGGTTCAAATATGTGTCGCCAGCTTTGGCGGCAAGCTTGAACGACACGTGCAGCAATTGCCGCACGTTGGCGTCAAATTCTGGGTGACCTTGGATATGGCGAATGGCGTTGGCCAGACGTTGTCCACTCCAACCATTCACCGTCGCAACACTCGGCAGCTTGGCTTTATCGATGTCGATGACGGTGGCATAAGGCGCACAGAGTTCGTCGATCTTACCCATGGCGTCGGCGTAGAATGATTTGACTAAGGCCAAAGCGTCGCCGCCAGCTTCTGACAAACCGACCAGTTCTTCGAGCCAGTTGGTGCCGGCAGTTTTGATATGAATACCGGCGCCGGTGGCCTTCATCGCTTTATGAATGATCGGGTACAGGCTGAATTTATCGCTGCCACTATGCAGGCTGAGTTTCAGATTGGCGGGCAGGCCGTAACGCGCGATCGCGTGGGCGATGACCGCGAGGTCGTCGTTAAACTCGCGTTCAAAGGTCACCAAATTTCCGACGTAATCGACGCCTTTATTAAAGCGACCGGTGAACTTTGGCGCGATGGTTTGCACGCGAACTTTTTCATCGGCCAAGGCGGCAAGAATGATCAGCAATTCTGGTGGAGTCTGAGGGAGATCGGTTTCGTCCATCGACACCTCGGCGATGACGTTGGCTTCACCTTTGGCGGCGCAAATGTGACGGTAGATGCGCGCGGCTTCTTGCGCGGCGAGCAAATATTTCGACGCGGCGTTTTCAACGTCTGCGCGCGTCGCCGTTAGTGGTTCACTGAGTCGAGGAATGTTGAGCGTGCCGATCAATTCAGGATGACGGCCAATGAACGCCGCAACCTGATCATCTGGCGCCGGTTTGCCGATCGCTTCGGCAACATCGATGGTGAAGAAATCGCAACTGGGAATGAATCGATCAACGGTTTCTAAACGAATATGATCGGCATCGGTGTGCCAGGCTCCGGTCCAGCCCAGCGCATTAATGGCGACCAAAGCAGCCGCGCGCACGCTGTCAGGATGCGAACCGATGAAGGTGTGTTCGCGGTTCGACTTGTTCCACACGGGCGCGACGGTGACACCAGCGCGTTGCAGACGTTGGAAGGCCGCCAATTGAGATTTGGCTTGGTGCGCAAAGCGATCGCCGACACCGAAGGAGAATCTGGAGAGGTTGGTCATGGGCGGGATCCTGGCAAATCATCAGCTCATTCGCAATGGCTGGGGTTAGCCGGCGCAGGTCGATTTTGAACGTGTTGAACGTGCGGCGAACCGCTCCATCTCAAACCGCAGCAGGACATGCAGACTTCCACTGCACATGAGCAAAGATGCGATAAACCTAAACCCAGCGATAGAACACAGAGAACCAGAGCACCAGAGGATGAGACAAGAGGTTAAATCGAAACAGCGGAACACTTTTGGGTGATCGTTAAAAAAGAGTCTAACTCTTTCTCTCCTCTGGTGCTCTGGGGCTCTGTAGTACTAAGGTTCAAATTCTCCGTGCCATCCGGAGAATTTGCGACACCGACAAAAAAGAAGGAAGCATGAGAAGTGCTAAACCACAGAGGGCACAGAGGACACAGAGGAAAATCATACGGTCTTCCTCTGTGCCCTCTGTGCCCTCTGTGCCCTCTGTGGTGAGTACTTCTCCAATCTTTGCTTTCGCTTTGGTTCCGGCTCCGCTGGGCTGGGGTTTAGCCCTTCACCTGCATTCTTTACTTCCGTAGGTGTAGAGATTTCTTTGGATAGCACGAAGAAATTCGTCCTA
>JANMYZ010000687.1:0-4431 GCA_031382605.1 Planctomycetota bacterium
TGCCATCCGGATATTATTGCCCTCCAAACCGCTGGCTGGCTGAACAAGGATCGTGATCTCAAGAAAAATCCGCTGACTGAGGAAGAAAAAGCCATGCTCCAACGTTCGACCTCAAACAAAGGCTATCACTATTATGGTGAAGGGCGCTTTTTCATCCTGCTTGGGAAAGCCTTTGCTGAGACCATGCTGGAATTGCTCAAGAAATAACCTACTCGCGGATCCATCGCGTCGCCGCTGGCACCCAGACCAACTTTTTGTACTGAGAAAATGAATGAAACGCCGTCGTCTAATCTCATCTGCCATCCTGGCGCTGTCCGTCTTGTCTTTTTCGATCGCCGTACACGCAGCCGATTCGACCCGCGACCCCGTTAAAAAACCGAACATCATTTTATGCATGACCGACGACCAAGGCTGGGGTGATGTCAGCTATAATGGATTGAAGGCCATGCAGACGCCGAACCTTGACGCGATGGCAGCCAGCGGTCTTCGCTTCGAGCGTTTTTATGCCGCGCATCCCAGCTGTTCGCCGACGCGTGCGAGCATCATGACCGGACGTCATCCCTATCGCAGTGGGGTTTTCTGGCCTGGAATGCCGCTGCGCCGGCAAGAAATGACTCTCGCGCAGGCGGTGAAAAATGCGGGCTATGTTTCCGGCCATTTTGGAAAATGGCATTTAAGCGGCGGAGCCTCTGGCATGGGCCGAGCACTTCCCGCTGATGATCCGCTTCATCCTGGGCGTTTCGGTTTTGATCACTGGTTCACGGTTTCCAATTGGTTTGACACCGATTGGACGTTTAGCCGCATGGGCGAGCCGGTGAAGGTCGCTGGCGATGGCTCAGACGCGATTGTCGCCGAAGCCCTGACCTTCGTTGAGAAATACGCCAAACAAGACGCGCCATTCTTCGCCGTCATTTGGTTTGGCAGCCCGCACGTTCCGCTCAAGCCAACAGCTGAAGATCTGAAAGCGGCTCGTGGTTCGGCTTACTACGCCGAACTGCTCGGCGTTGATCGCAGTATGGGAACTTTACGGACTGGCCTGCGTAAACTCGGGATCGCCGACCATACCATGCTGTGGTTCAACATCGATAACGGCGCGTGGATCGATGCTAAATCGCCGCCAAACACGTACGGTTCGAATGGCGATCTGCGAGGATGCAAAGGTCAACTCTGGGAAGGCGGCATTCGCGTGCCCGGACTCATCGAGTGGCCGGCAAGAATCAAAGCCTTATCCACGACCAAGGTTCCCGTCAGTACCAGCGATATGTATCCAACGATCGTTGATCTCCTCCAGATCACCGTTCCGGGTCAGCTACCGCTCGATGGCATCAGTCTGGTTCCGTTGATCGATGGACGAATGAAAGAAAGACCATCGCCGATTGGTTTTTGGCATCCAGGCGCCAGCCCATTTGATGGTCCCGCCGTGTGGAATGATAATCGTTTCAAGCTGCACAAGTTGCCCGGCGATAAATTCGAACTCTATGATCTCTCCATTGATCTGGCTGAGAAAAACGATGTTGCCGGTCACCATCCAGAGGTTCTCAGCCGCATGAAAGATGAACTCGACAGTTGGCAAAAGGCGGTGTGGAAAAGCAACATGGGCCAAGACTATCCGGAAAAGAAAGTCCTCGTTCCTGAAGGCGCTGCTAGGAAAGAGTGAAAGAGTGAAATGGTGAACCTAAACGCAGCGATAGAACACAGAGCCCCAGAGCACCAGAGGAAGAGACAAGATGTTACGTCGAAACAGCGCAACACTTTGGGGTGATCGTTAAAAAAGAGTTTAACTCTTTCTCTGCTCTGGTTCTCTGGGGCTCTGTACTACTAAGGTTCAATCTCTCCGTGCCATCCGGAGAAATTGCGGCCGACAAAAAAGAGGGAAGCATGAGAATTGCTAAACCACAGAGGGCACAGAGGACACAGAGAAAGGCATTTTGATTTTCCTCTGTGCCCTCTGTGCCCTCTGTGGTGAGCACTTCTCCAATCTTTGCTTTCGCTTTGGTTCCGGCTCCGCCGGTCTGGGTTCTATCCATCGCGGTTTTTAGGTTTATTCTGGCGAGATGTCCATCTTCGGGCACATGGACATTCCAGCGCGTAAAATTTGTGTACGGCTGAACGTTTGCATCAAAAAAAACAGGCTCAAGACCCGAAGCCTGGAGAAATGTGACATAGCGCCAATATGTTAGCTAAGGTATACAAGCCCTTGAACAAGTGGAGGTAAGATGACCGAGAATCCCGTCACTGATGCTCAGCGCGTGCTTGAAGTGCAACAGCTCTTCATCAAACATGCCAATGGTTTGCGCGGTCTGATCGGGGCGCTGTTTCCTGATCTCGATTTGGCCGATGACGTCCTGCAAGAGGTCTTTGTGGTGGTGAGCGAGAAGGCCGCCAGCTTCCGCTCCGACAGCGACTTCCGTGGCTGGGCTTATGGCATCGCCAAACTGAAGGCGCTGGAGCATGCGCGACGGTACCATTCCAAGCGCAAGGTCGGTGTATTCACGCCTGAAACGCTTGAAATGCTGTGCGACGCTCAACCAGTGGACGAACACGACGACGGCGAAATCCGTCATCGCCTTGGCCGTTGCCTAAGCAAGTTGACGCCAACCCTGCGCGAAATGGTGCGCTTGCGCTACAATGAAAACCTCAGCCCCAATCATATTGCAACGCGCATGGAATGGACCAACGAAGCGGTGTACGTCGCCTTGTCGCGATCACGTGCTTTGTTGCGCAAATGTTTGGACGCCGCATTGGCGCGCGGCGAATGAACACCGTGGACCACATGGAATTTGACCAGTTGGTTGACCGCCATTTAGACGGCGGACTGGACCTTATCACGCAAACACGATTAGAAAAAATCCTGCTCGACGAGCCGTCGCTGCGTCGGCGTTTCTGGGAACTGGCCAAGGTACATGGTCACTTGGCGTGGGTGGAACAAGAACGCCACGCGGATCTGCCGAGTCCAGAAGCCATCACCACCGATCGCGATCTGCGTCATTCATCGACTCAAATTCCCATCTCTGCCATTTCCACACGCCGCACTTCACCCAAACGAAATATCTTATTCGCGCCATTTTTCTGGCGAACCACCGCCACCCTCTTGATCGCCGCGAGTGTCGCCGTGGTGATTGGGCTGACATTTCCCACCTGGAATACCTCAGAGCCACTGCCGATAACCAATGATGCGGTCATCGTCGATCTCTCTGAGGCGCGGTGGCGCGGCGACGGGCCAGTGGTCGGTGAGTCGGTGGGTAATCGCACGTTATTCCTTACATCCGGACTTGCCCAGCTGCGCTTTACCAGTGGTGCAACGGTGATTCTCCATGGTCCGTCTACCTTTACTCCTCGTAGTAGTCGCGGTGGAAAACTTGATAACGGCCAAGTGGTGGCGCGCGTACCGGAAAGCGCCAGCGGCTTTACCATTGAATCCGATCTCACCCGCGTCGTCGACCTTGGCACTGAATTTGGTTTCACCACCACCGCACCCGCAGGCAATGAAGTCCATGTATTCAATGGATTAGTACAGATCTTTGCCACCCCCTCAGCAACCAGCTTACCGCAAGCCCTCCATCGTGGTGAAGCCGTCAGCATCACCGCTCGTGGAGTCATCGCGACAGCTAAGTTTGATGAGCGCGGCTTTGTCCGTGCGATGCCAGCCGAACTGGCATCGCCGTCGTTGAAGCTCGGTTTAGTGGCCCATTGGAGGCTCGATGATACGACCGGAACGATGGCACGCGATGACAGTGGTCATAATCACCACGGAACTCTGCATGGCACCACTTTTGATCGTGTGAAAGTCCAAGGACAAATTAACAACGCCGTGCGCCTTACTGAAAAAAGTCACATTGAAGTACCTGATCATCCGGCTTTCAGGCTCGTTGAAATGACGATTCACGCCTGGGTAAAGCCTGAAGAGCCGCAACATTTTGATGCACAGATTATTTCTAAAGCAGGTAACTACGGATTGGCAATGCCACGCAACCAAGCCATGAAATTCTATTTCTGGGATGTAGACCGGGAAGTCGACTGGCCTTTCGCGCTCAATAAATGGGTGAATCTCTGCGCTACTTTCGACGGTGAAACGCGGCGTTTTTACGTCGATGGCGTGCGCATTGCGAGCATCACCAGTCCACCAGCGCCCGTCGTGTTGGACAGACCGCTCTTTATCGGAGCCCTCAGGTATTCCACTTTGACCAATTCATTCTTTCGTGGCGCCATCGACGATCTGCGGATCTACCATCGAGCGCTGTCCGATAACGAAGTTCATCTGTTGTACCTCTCTGCTATTGCCCTCCCATCATCGCCACGCTGATTTACCAAGAGCTATCCCTATGAATAAACTTTTCGCTCGGCTCGGTTGCTGGTCAGTCATGGCTACCGCTTGGCTTTCCCTCTCACTCGGCGCGCAGGTTTTCTCTGCCGAAGAGCCAAATTTCAGCC
>JANMYZ010000689.1:0-1505 GCA_031382605.1 Planctomycetota bacterium
GGGTTTTCTGCACCTGGCTTTCTGGGCGATCGGGATTCGTTTCGGTTTGCGACTGGTCGAAGCGATGGGCTTATTTCTGGGCGCTCACCACCAAGGTCATTTCAGAGTCTGGAGCGTTATTTTTGTTTTGGTCTGCCTGCAAATGACCGCGACGCTGCGTCCCATCATTGCGACCCGCACGACCTCGACGGCGGCGGCGTCTACGGCAGCAGCAAAGTCAGCGATGGCGTTTTTTTGCAGCTCTAACAGATCGTCACTTAAGCCCATAAATGATCTCCCAAAGGTCGGCGAACCGTAGGCAGCACCACTATGCAGGCAACCCCGCTCCATCGCTGCATCTTGATGGAGCGATGGATCCATCCACCATCCGCACATGCGCCTCGATCACTTGTTTGCTACCAAGGCCCGTACCCTGTCATTCGAATTCTTTCCGCCGAAGAACGAGCGGTCATGGATGACGCTTGAAGACGCGATCGAGCAACTCGCTCCGCTGGGGCCGGATTTCGTTTCGGTAACCTACGGCGCGGGCGGCGGCACGCGGACCAAAACCCGTGAAATCGTCCAGCATATCCAGAGCAAAACCGCCATCACCGCCATGGCGCACCTGACCTGCGTCAATGCAACCAACGCTGACCTCCGCAGTTTGCTTGATGAATACGCCACCTGCGGCATCGCGAACTTACTGGCCTTGCGCGGCGATCCGCCCAAAGGCGAATCCCGGTTTACGCCGACCGACGGCGGCTGTGCTTATGCGCTGGATCTGATCAATCTGATTCGCGCCGACGGCCGCTTTGCCATTACCTGTGCCGCGTTTCCAGAAAAACATCCGGACGCCGTCAGCAAGGAAGCGGATTGGACAAATCTGCAACGCAAGTTTGAGGCAGGCGCTTGCGCGGCAATTACCCAATGTTTTTTCACCGTTCAGCCCTACCGCGAATTACTCGCGCATTTAACCACGCGCTTAGGCTACACTCCGCGCATTATTCCTGGAATTTTGCCAATCACGAATTTCAAATCGTTGGAGCGTTTTTGCCTCACCTGCGGCGCGGCCATTCCCGACAGCCTGCGTGCGCAGCTGGCCCCCCTCGCTGAAGATGCGGTTGCCGTTCGTCGCGCTGGCATTGCCTACACCGTGCGCTTCTGCCAAGAACTGCTGAACGCCGGAGCACCAGGCCTGCATCTGTACGCGCTCAACCGCTCAACTGCCGTCGCTGAAGTGGTCACGGCACTGCGGTTGTCAGGGCACCTCGACTAAACCGGGTAGCGACCGATAGCGACCGTCGCGGTTATTCTCCAGGCACGCCGCCAAGGTGACCGCTTGGCGCGATCAACCCGCTGGTCGGCGAACTGGCGTTGGCGTATCGCCGCTTGGCGATGCGACCCGCGCCCGCAGCCCAATAACCGGCTTCTAATGCATGGCGCATGGCGCGCGCCATACGCACCGGATCTTTCGCACTGGCGATGCCGGTATTCAGCAACACGCCCGCCGCGCCCAGTTCCATCGC
>JANMYZ010000714.1:0-1992 GCA_031382605.1 Planctomycetota bacterium
CTCTTCACTTCCGAATCCGTTTCTATGGGTCACCCCGATAAGGTGTCTGACCAAATTAGCGACGCGATCCTTGACGCCTTCTTGGCGCAGGATCCGAAAAGCCGCGTCGCCTGCGAAACGCTCGTCACCACCGGCCAAGTCGTGGTCGCCGGTGAAATCACCAGCAAAGGCGTGATCGACGCGAATGATATTGTTCGCCGCACGTTGCGCGAAATTGGCTATGACAAACCCGGTATCGGCTTCGATGCGGATTCCTGCGGCGTGATGGTCTGTATTCACAAGCAATCGCCCGACATCGCCATGGGCGTTGACGAGAGCAAGAATAAAGAGCAAGGCGCTGGCGATCAGGGCCTGATGTTCGGCTATGCGTGCGATGAAACTCCAGAGCTGATGCCGTTGCCGATTTTCCTCAGCCACCGCTTGGTTGAAGAGCAGGCCCGCCTGCGTTCGACCGGTAAGCACAAGTACCTGCGCCCTGACGCGAAGAGCCAAGTCACCATCGAATACGACGGTCACACTCCCGTGCGCATTCACACCGTGGTGTTGTCCACTCAGCACACGCCTGAAGTGAAGATGTCGGTCCTGACCAAGGACATGATCAAGATGTGCACCGAGGTCATCAACAAGGCCTCGAAGCTGAAGGTCGATAAGAAGACCATCTTCCACATCAATCCGACGGGCCGCTTCGAAGTCGGCGGTCCACACGGCGACACCGGCTTGACCGGCCGCAAGATCATCGTCGACACCTACGGCGGCATGGGCCGGCACGGCGGCGGCGCATTCAGCGGCAAAGATCCATCGAAGGTTGACCGCAGCGCTGCGTACGCCGCTCGCTGGGTCGCTAAAAACCTCGTCGCGGCCAAGCTCGCAACACGTTGCGAAGTCCAAGTCGCCTACGCCATCGGCGTCGCCCGCCCAGTGTCCGTTAAAGTCGACACCTTCGGCACCGCGACCGTCGGCGATGACGTCTTGTCCGCCGCCGTTCAAGAGGTCTTCGATCTGCGCCCCAAAGGCATCATCGAAGCCCTCGACTTGCTGCGCCCGATCTACCGCGAAACCGCTTACCACGGCCACTTCGGCCGCAAGCAGTTCAGCTGGGAAAAGACCAACAAGACTGAAGAGCTCAAAGCGTCAGTGAAGAAACTCGCCGTCACCCACGGCGGCAAAGCCGCCAAGGGCTGAGCCTGTTGGTGAATCAACGCCACGCGTTGATTCACCAACTAAAAAAAGCGGAGGCGACCAGATGGTCGCCTCCGCTTTTTTGTTGGCTGCTGATGCCGGATGTCGTTCAGCCTAAAGACCGCAATAGGAATTCAAACTTCCACCGCAAAGGCGCAAAGACGCCAAGAAAAGGCAGGGTTTTGAATTCAATTTCGTATGATCAAGGACTTCACTAAACGGGTGAATCTTGTTTTTGATGTAAGTCCTTTGCGCTCTTTGCGGCTTTGCGGTAAAATGGTTCTCTACTGCGTTCTTTACGATCACGACAGGCCTCTTACGGCCCGGTGCGCACGAACTCCATCGACCAAAAATTTCCGAGCCCATTCAGCGGACCGTAAAATAGGGTACGCAGATCATGGATTCCAGCCGTCAATGGAATGCCGTTGATCGTTGACGATTTCGCCACATCCCAATCACTGGTGTCTTCCAAGGTCAAACCATTCGCAACCGCTTTGCCATCGACTTCACATTCCACCCGCGAGTTCACCGCATTGCCGGCTGTCGCTTTCGAATATTTCACCGTGATCGCGTAGGTGCCTGGGTCTTTCACGTTTATCGTATAACGCAGCCATTCACCGTCAGAAACATTGACCACGATCGGAACGCCTTGAAAGGGATGAATACTGACCGATTCCGAACGATACGTTGGTTTGAGTTGTACGGTTTCTCGTTCCTGAAAAGCGACGCCGTTGGTGCCGCGATCGAAATCAGCAAACAGTAATGTGCCAGGAATATCATGCGCCCGGCCAGCCGGAAAAGCGTTGGTCCACG
>JANMYZ010000717.1:0-6706 GCA_031382605.1 Planctomycetota bacterium
TGTGGTTTAGCACTTCTCATGCTTCCTTCTTTTTTGTCGGTGTCGCAAATTCTCCGGATGGCACGGAGAATTTGAACCTTAGTACTACAGAGCACCAGAGCACCAGAGCAGAGAAAGAGTTAGGCTCATTTTTAACCAGAACCCCAAATTGTTGCGCTGTTGTGACGTAACATCTTGTCTTTTCCTCTGGTGCTCTGGTGCTCTGTGTTCTATCGCTGCATTCAGCAAGGATCATTGAGGTCGTTTGAGATTTCGTCGCAGGCGCCATTCCCAGAACCATGCGAAGAATACCGGCACAGAAAAGAGTGAAATAAAATCTGCCAGCATTCCGCCAATCACAGGAAGTACCATCGGACGCATGACTTCCGCACCTCGACCGTCGCTCCACAGCACCGGAATCAGCGCTAACAGCGTCGTGCAATTGGTCATCAACGCTGGTCGTCGTCGACGCACGCCCGCAAGAAAGACACGCCGATGCAGATCGTCCACATCGCGTGGTGGCGTGCGAAACTGATCATGCAAATAGGTGCCGAGCAGAATGCCGTCGTTGAACATCACGCCCATCAAGACCAGGAATCCCACGGCCACTGCGGTGGTCAATTCCACTCCGGCTAACCACACCGCGATGAAACCTCCTGCGGTGGTGACCGAAAGGTTCGCCCCAACGATAATGGTGGTGACCAACCACGAACGCGTGCCAATGACGATTAAGACCAACATGATCGCGACGGAAGCAACCAGCACCCAGCGCATGGTGGCGGCGGCTTTCACCTGTTGTTCATAACGACCAACCCAGCGATAGGTCACACCAGGCGGCAGAGAAATGCGCTTTTCGGCAAGCGCACGCCGCAGCGCGGCATCGGCGGCTTCAATGACTTCCACTTCGCCGCGACCTTCCGCACGTAACAATACGTACTGCGTACGCTTGCCGCCCTCGCTGCGAATCGCCATCGGACCAACCACATACGTGAACGCATGATCGGCAGGACGGCTAGCCTCAACGGCCCAGCTGCCCGTCGTCTGAGCGATGGCCGTCAGTGGTTTTTCGTCGGCTGGCAAGGTCAGCAAAACGCTGTCTCTGTCGATGACGGTCACATTGCGCTGAGTCGCTAACGATTGCGCCCGCAACCATCCTGCCGATTCAATACCGTTCAGCTGAATGCGATATTCCACCGGGGAAGCCGCTAACATCGCCAGCGGAATCGCGCCGTGCAAACCATTCCCGCGTGGTACCTGCACCTGATCGATTTCATCGTGGTCATCGCGCCGTTCACGGCTGTAGCGAATACGCACGCCATAGCGCTGCGTGCCTTCCACTGACCACGCCAGCGGCATTCCGCCAAGAGCAACTTCCAACGCCTGCATGACTTGCTCGGTCGTCAGACCAAAGCGCGCCATGCGTTCATGATCCAGTCGTAGCTCGGCGTACGGCTTGCCGCCTTCGCGCTGCATTTGGACATCCGCCGCGCCCGCAACCCCACGCACGACGGCTTCCGCTTGCTCAGCGAGCCGCTCAAGCACCGCATGATCGTCACCCAAAAATTGCAGCGCCAGCGGACTACGAATTCCGGTCGACAACATCACCACCCGAGTCTCAATTGGTTGTAACCAACTTGGTGCGACGCCGGGAATATCGGTGACGGCACTGAGCAAACGACGTACCTCATCCAGCGTCCGTGGCCGTCGTTCGTCGGTGCCATTGGGCTGAGGAATATCCTGCACCGGCCATTCACGATAGGGTTTCAACAAGACGATCGTTTCAATCATACCGATAGGCGCCGGATCAAGCGCAGACTCCGCCCGTCCCATTTTTCCCATAACTCCCGAGACTTCTGGGATTTCCGCAATCAAACGATTTTGTATCTGCATCACCCGTTGTGTTTCGCCCAGGCCAGCGCCCGCTGGCAACGACGGCATGAACAGCAAGGAACCTTCATCTAACGGAGGCAAGAAACTCGATCCCAGCCCTGGAAAAATTCGGGTCAGGGTCGCATTTAAACGTGTCGTGCGTAGATCGCCGCCAACCAACGAAAAACTCTGCGCCAGCGGCCACGACACGGTGTGCCAGCCCAAGCCCAACAACCAACCACCAAACGCCAGCACCACGATGACGCCAGTAAAGGTTAATTTATGGCGTAAAAGCCGCGTCAATGCCCAGTCGTAGGCCCAATGAATTCCGCGCGCGACGGGGTTATCTTCGGGATCGACCAAACGTTCGCGCCCCAAACGCCAAACCACAACACCAGCAAGCACGGCGGCAAAGGGCCCCGCAAGCCATCCAGGAATATGCACGAACCAACGCTCATGATCGCGCGGAATGTTAAGCCCGGTTATGCCGATCCACACGCCAATGGCCCCCGCAACCAACGCGACGATTGCGATCAATACTGAGCGCCGTATTTCCCATGGCGGGAGCAAGAAGCGACACACCACCGGCACCAGCAACATGCCAAACAACACTGCCGCAGCGATCGCCAATGTTTTCGTAATTGCCAACGGCACAAATAAGCGACCGGCTTGATCATCGAGCACCAACAGCGGAAGAAATCCAACGATCGTCGTCGCCGCTGCGGTCAACAGCGGACGCGCCACTTCTTTTGCACCAGCCGTCACGGCGTTGATCACCGCCGGATCGAAGGGCGAATGAAAGGCCACGGTCTTGAATTCCGGCTGTCGCCGTAACGCACACAAATGCTGGGTGATGTTTTCTGTCATGACGATGGCAAAATCGACCATCACGCCAATGGCAATCGCGATACCCGCCAATGACATCAGGTTCGCACCGAGGCCAAGCGCATACATCGCCAAGAACGTCGCCAAAACGCCCAGCGGCAACACCATCGCCACGGCTAAACTGGCGCGTGCATGCAGCAGGAAAAACAACACCACCAAACTGGTGACGAGCAGTTCTTCAATCAACGTATGGATCAACGTGCGGCTGGTTTCGCTGATTAACTGCGAGCGATCATAAAACGGAATCGCGGTTAAGTTTTCCTGCTGCAAGGCTGGACGCAGTTCTAACAGACGCTGTTTCACCGCGCGAATCACCTGCGAGGGGTCTTCGTGCACGCGCATGGCGACGATCGCGCCAGCCTGCTCCTGCTCAGCGTCGGCCAATAATCCTTGTCGCACGGCGCCACCAAGCGTGACCGTGGCGACGTCTTTTAAACGCAAACCGGCACGCTGAGCTTTATTCGCCCGGATGACGAGGTCTTCGATCTCTGCACTTGAACGAATAAAACCAACGCCGCGAATCATGGTCTCAATACCGGATTGCTCGACCGACATCGCGCCGACGTCGCGACCTGCGCGACTCACCGCCATCATCAGCATGTCGAGCGTGATGCTCTGCTCTTCGAGTCGCGTGGGATCGACATTGATCTGATATTCGCGCACCACACCACCGGCGGGCGCGACTTCCGCCACGCCAGCGACCCCACGTAGTGCGGGAACCACTAACTGATCTAATACATGACGCTTGCTCTCAACATTGCGTTTGCCTTGCAAGGTAAACGCAAACACCTGACCCATAGCAGATGCGTCTGGCCCCAAACGTGGAGAAATGCCCGGCGGAAGGAGACTTTGAATTTGCGCGAGGCGTTCAAGCACGCGCGTACGGCAATCGTAGAGATTCCGCCGCTCATCGAAAATAACGTAAACGTACGAACTACCGCTCAACGAAAGACCACGCACGGTTTGTACACCTGGAAGACCTTGCAGCTCGCGCGTCAAGCGGCCAGTTATTTGCACATCAATATCTTCAGGACTTTTTCCCGGCCACTCGGCCCACACGATGACTTGATTGTCAGATAAATCCGGAATCGCATCCACCGGCACCCGCTGCCACGACCACATGCCAGCGACAGCAATGCCCAGGGTCATCACCAGGACGATCAGCGGATTACGAATACACCAAGCAATCATCGAATGACCATTCCTATTATCCTGAACAACGCAGTTGGAATAAAACTTCCACCGCAAAGACGCGAAGACGCAAAGGGAAAACAAGAGCTCGAGTTAAAATGCATGTGATCTTTGTCTTCGCCAAACGGGTGAATCTTATCTTTGCTGTATGTCCTAAGTGCCCCAACGGGGTATTGCGCTCTTGGCGTCTAAGTGCCCCAACGGGGTATTGCGGTAAAATGGTTCTCAACTGCTTTTTTAGGGTTACCATTTTAATGCGAACGACCAGCAGCCGACGCGCCAGCACCGAGGGGGAACAACAGCGACGGCGTACCCGCCAGTTGCGCTTGTGCATCAATCAAAAACGCACCCTGCGTTGCCACTTGATCACCAGCCTTCAGTCCTTCGCGCACAACGAAAAGGTCGTTTCCATCCGCACTTTCGACACGTGGGCCAAGCCATAGCGGAACGGGATCATAGTGATGCGGGCCTTTACTTTCTCCTGGACGAAGACGCCAAGCGAGATGACGAACGCCGGTAGATAATACCGCGCTCTTCGGCACCAAAGCAAACTTACCCCACGAATCTTTCGCCGCCGGATCAGCTGGCGTCAGGGTGGGCGATAACACGCCCTGCACACGCGCCGTTACCAATGACCCTGGACGCAAAACATTGCGCGCGCCGCTCACATAGATCCGCACTTCGACGGTGCGAATCTCTGGGTTTATTTCATCCGCGACGCGGCCGATGACGGCATTCACTTCGGGCAGTTCGCCGCGATCATCGCTGGCCAACAGCACGGTTTGACCTTCGCGCAAGAACCCCGCGCGTGTTTCAGGCACATGCAAGACCAATACTAATTTATTCGGGTCGACTAAACTCAGCAGCGGCATGTCGGCAGCAACTTCTTTGCCAACGGTCAAGACCTCATCAGTCTTTTCCAGATCATGCAACAACACTCGTCCAGAGAATGGCGTGGTAATGGTGATGACCTCTTGCGGTTCTCCGCCAGCAATGACGGCGTCCGCAACGGGAGCCAGATTCCAGCGCACGAAGCGCTCGCGTAAGGTGGCAATCAGTTTTTGATCTTTAAGTTTTACGATCGTCTGTAGATCGACTTGAGCGCGATAGGCCTCCAAGCTAAAAAGATCTACTAACGGTTCTCCGGCCTCTATTTCATGCACATGACCAAACGTGATATGGTGTCGACGAACCACGCGCCCAGCGACACGTGGGATAACGACACTGGTCGAACGATGGTCATATTCAGCGGATCCCGACGCGCGCACGATCACCAGCGCTGGCCCCTCCGTTACGGTTGCGAGCTCAACGCCCATACGGCTTTGTTGTTCGCGCGTAATTTCACCTGCAGTCATGCGTTCCATTTTCATGCCGCACACCGGGCAGCTTCCTGCATGTGTGCCGATGAAATCGAGCATCGGGCACGCCCATCGTTCCGCGTTTACATCATTTGCGTGCGCTGCAATCGCATCTGGGATGAACAACAGCGACGACGGCGTAAGCGCCATTGCGCCAACGCCAACCATCACACCCGCGATGGCGGTGAGCGGCGCATATTTCATGGAGCCAACCCCTCGCTAACCGCGTTTTTTACCGGCTCTATCGATACAGAGGGAGGAACTGTTGGCGTTGGCGCATAGGGACGATGCCAGGCGCTACGCACCGCCAAGGTCAACAACGCACCCGCCCCAGCAGCGATAACAAAGACGAACAACTGACGGAGCGTAGCAAACAACATGGCAACAAGCTCCGTGGTCTGCCGTCAATTACTTGGCCTTGGGAGCAGACGCGGCTGCCTCAGTGATTTTTTTCACGTAGCCGGCTGAATCTTTTTCAAATTTTTTGATACAGCCCTTGCAGCAAAATTTCACTTCCTGGCCGTCGTACACTTTCGGAACCTCTGGGCCCATCGAGCCCAGCTTTTCACCAGTGATGATACAGGTGGTCAGGGGATAGGCCTTCGCCGCACTAGCAGCTTGGGCGGGCGGGTCAGCTGCCACCACGGCAGCCAAAAAAGCGAACAAAGCTAAAGTAAAAACGTGGCGCATGACGATCTCCAATGGGTTCGCCCGAGATACGTCATGCAAGTGACGACTGTTCCGCACCGCCTTGGAACGCTTCGATTGAGAGGCGGTCGAACAGCTTAGCGGACCGGTTCTCCCGTGATTAAATACGCCACCACCGCCGCGACGTAACTTGCCAGACCTGCGATCAGCAGGCTGATAATTCCTAAGTAGGCTTTCCGTTTACCATCACGATAAACCATGATGGATACCAAGGTGGCGTGAGCACTAGCTTCACGAAACTGAGTCAGCCAACGGATACGTAAATTGAGCAGCAGCATTAACACCGCGATCAGAGTTAATACCAAGCCCGCCGCCATGGATGTACGAGCAAATAGTCCACTCGCAGCGATGCGCGGCCCAGAAAAACCCGTGATCGTGAGCACGATGGTCGCCAACGTCAGCATCAACTGGGCCCGTGATTGGATAATCAAGAATTGGCTGCTCAATACCCGCAGGCATTCTGCCAACCCAGAGTCGCCACCATGCATTTGCAACAGGCTGTGCGCTTCTTCATCGGGTGTCAGTGCGAGGCTTTTCATGACCGCAGCGTAATC
The DNA here is from genome assembly GCA_031382605.1 of Planctomycetota bacterium. Lineage (GTDB taxonomy): Bacteria > Planctomycetota > UBA11346 > UBA11346 > UBA11346 > BOG-1363. The sequence continues at coordinate 6,545 of JANMYZ010000717.1, forward strand.
ACCTCACTAGCTGACCCAACCACCGAATCAATTTTCCGCCTGTGTGGTGAAAACACGATTAAGATTCGGTGGCCTACTCGCTCATACTATTATTCGGCCTGCTTTCCTGCTCACTGTGACTCGACAGATCTTACGAAAGCAAATGTTGCCGCGCCGCATGCA
>JANMYZ010000014.1:0-3877 GCA_031382605.1 Planctomycetota bacterium
CCGGAAGTCCGGAAGTCGACAGCCAGCACACACCACGCTGCCCACGAGACTTCCGGACTTCCGGACCCCGGACTTCCGGACTCATCCCACCACTAATCCAACTCAACTCAGGAAAACCCATATGTCACCCAAACCCTTAAACATCGGCCTCGTCGGCTACGGCTTCATGGGCCGCACTCATTCCAACGCGTATCGCCGGGTATCGAATTTTTTCGACCTGCCTTATACGCCTGTTCTTAAGGCCGTTTGTGGCCGGGACGAAGCGAAGACCAAAGCTTTCGCAGAACAATGGGGCTATGAATCGACCGAAAGCGATTGGAAGAAACTGATCGCACGCAAAGACATCGACGCAATCGACATCTGCACGCCCAACGACAGCCATGCTGAAATCGCCATCGCGGCGGCGAAAGCTGGCAAGATGGTACTGTGCGAAAAGCCGCTTGGTCGCACCGTCGCTGAAGCTGAAAAAATGGTCAAAGCCATCGAAGCTGCCGGCGTGCCTAATACCGTTTGGTACAACTATCGCCGCATTCCAGCGGTGACTTTGGCTAAACAATTGATCGATAGTGGCAAGCTCGGACGCATCTTCCATTACCGCGCAGTTTTCTTGCAAGATTGGACCATCAATGCCGATCTGCCGCAGGGTGGCGCGGGACTGTGGCGCTTAGATTCGAAGGCCTCTGGTTCGGGCGTGACCGGCGATTTGCTGTCGCACTGCATCGATACCGCCATGTGGTTGAACGGCGGCATCACTGATGTCACCGCGATGACCGAAACCTTTGTTAAAGAACGCAAACACGTTCTCACCGGCAAGGTTGAAAAAGTCGACATCGACGATGCGTGTGCTTTTATCGGCCGTTTCGAAAACGGTTCGCTGTGTACCTTTGAATCAACGCGTTATGCGCGTGGTCACAAGGCGCTCTACACTTTCGAAATCAACGGCGAAAATGCTTCAATCAAGTGGGATCTGCACGATCTCCATCGCTTGGAATATTTCGACTACCGCGATGAATCGATCACCCGTGGCTGGCGTTCGATTCACGTCACCGACGGTGATCAGCCGTACATGAAAAACTGGTGGGTTCCTGGTCTGCAGATCGGTTACGAACACAGCTTTGTCCACCAAGTCGCTGACTTCCTCAAGGCTCTTGGCGAAGGTAAGCCGTGTCGCCCAAGCTTCCGCGATGCGCTGGAAAGCGACAAGGTCTGTGAAGCCGTGTTGACCTCGGCCAAGACCGGCAAGTGGAAGAAAACCGGCGTCAAATGGCAGCCGGACGTGAAAGAAGCCGCCGCTAAGGTCGGTAAAGCCGCCGCAAAAAAGAAGTAAGCTCACCGTCATCTGACGTGTAAGCCAAGCCCGCAGCGGAATCCCGCTGCGGGCTTTTTTTGGTGCGCTGCCATCGGTCGACAAAGGACTTGTCGGCGAGCGTTGTTGGCTGAACGGCTTTAGGCATGCATTCATTTCTTGTGATGTTCGTTTCGTCGTAGTAAGAAGACCATCAGCCTTTTCCCCGTGGAGTTAGTGAGTCTGACCATGCGCAATCCAAACACGGTTCCTGCGTCTATTCCAACGCGACTGCTCGGCCACACGGGCATTCGCGTGCCGGTGCTTGGATTCGGCGCGGCGACACTTGGTGGTTCGTATGGTCCGATGGCGTTGAGCGAATCAGAACGCGCGGTGCACGCGGCGTTGGCGGCGGGGATGAATTTCTTCGATACCTCGCCTTATTATGGCAATACCGAATCAGAACGTGCGCTTGGTCACTGTCTGCGCGAAGTGCCGCGGTCAGCGTATATTTTGGCGACCAAAGTCGGACGTTATGGCGATCAAACGTTTGATTTTACCGCCGAACGGGTGACCGCGAGTGTCGACGAAAGTCTTGCGCGCCTGCGTACCGATCACATCGACCTCATCCAATGTCACGACATCGAGTTTGTGTCGCTCCAACAGATCATTGATGAAACGTTACCTGCGCTGGTTCATTTGAAGAAAATCGGCAAGGTCCGCGCCATCGGCATTACTGGATATCCCCTCAAGATCTTTCGCACGGTGTTGGCGCAGGCGCAGGTCGACAGCGTGTTGTCGTATTGTCATCACACGTTGCTCGACGATTCGCTGGCTGGTGCAGTGCCATGGTTGCAGGCGCAGGGGGTCGGCATCTTAAATGCGTCGCCGTTAGCGATGGGTTTATTGTCACCCAAAGGCCCGCCGTCTTGGCATCCGGCGCCAGCGGGCATGCGTGAGGCCTGTCGTCAGGCCGCGACGTTGTGCGCGGAGCGTAGAACCAACCTGGGGACGCTCGCGCTCCGTTTTGCGCTGACCTTGCCAGGAGTCGCTTCGACTTTTGTCGGCATTGGTTCGGTTGCTGAACTGCACGCCAATCTCGCCGCATTGGCTGACAACTCAGCTGAAAAAGGCGCTGCTTTCAGCGCTGCTTTCAGCGCTGAAACACTGATGCAAGAGGTGTGCGCGATCCTGGCTCCTTGGCGAAATCAGCCGTGGTCGAGTGGGCTGTCAGAGAATAATTAGACGGACGTTCTGGCAGGTGTCTGCTGCGCTCAAACAGCCATTGCGTCATTAGCTTTGCTTTTTTGAAGTCATTGTGGATGACACAGCGCCACAAAGTGAGTTGCCATGCCTGCCGATCAACCAGCCCCCATCGCCGTTTCTTTTGACCAGTTCGGACTGAGAAGCGAAATTATCGCGGGTGTAACCGAGGCCGGTTTCACCGTGGCCAGCCCCATCCAGGCCCTCGCCATACCCATGATTTTGGCTGGCGACGATCTCATCGCTCAAGCGCAAACCGGCACCGGCAAAACCGCTGCGTTTGGTTTGCCAGCGATGCACCGCCTCGACCCGAAGGCAAAAGGCGTGCAGATCTTGGTGATCACACCGACGCGCGAACTCGCTGCCCAGGTTGGCGATGAGTTATATAAGCTGGGTCGTCAGGCCGGCGCGCGCACGGTCGCGGTTTACGGCGGGCAATCGAGCCGTCGTCAGTTGGAGCAGATTGATCGCGGCGCCAACGTGGTGGTCGCCACCCCAGGCCGTTTGCTGGATCATCTCAATTCAAAAAATCTGCGTAATTTTAAGCCGCATACCGTCATTTTGGATGAAGCCGACGAAATGTTGGACATGGGTTTCTTGGAAGACATCACGGCGATCTTCGAATTCTTGCCAGAAGATCGTCAGACGCTGATGTTCTCGGCAACCATGCCGCCGCAGATTCGGACTTTGGCTAACAAGATCCTGAAAACGCCAAAGACCATCAACCTGACCGCGACCAGCGAGTTCAAATCGGATGTCGAACAATTTTTCTACGTCATCGAAGAGCGCGAACGCTCTGACGCGGTGATTCGCCTGATTGAAGCCGAAGAACCAGGCAAATCGATTGTCTTCTGCCGAACCAAGCGCGAAGCCGATCAGCTGTGCACCAGCTTGGTGTCGCATGGCTTTTCCGCCGGCACCTTGCATGGCGACATGGAACAAGATCAGCGCCAAATGGCGATTGCGGCGTTCAAAAAAGGCCGCATCGAAACGCTGGTCGCCACCGACGTTGCTGCGCGCGGACTTGACGTCAGCGACGTGACCCACGTCTTCAATTATCACATTCCATTCGATCAAGAAAGTTACGTCCACCGCATCGGCCGGACTGGCCGTGCTGGACGCAAAGGCAAGGCCATCACCCTGGTCACGCCGTATGAATTCAGTAAATTGCGCCGTATTCAGCACGCCATCAAGGCGTCGTTCATCCATGGTCAGATCCCTTCACTGGCGGACGTCCACAAACGCAAAAATGAAAAGCTGATCAAAATACTCTGCGCTCAACCAGTGGCCGACGGAGTGGTTGATCTGTTTGCTCAGTTGTGTGAAGAA
>JANMYZ010000196.1:0-1618 GCA_031382605.1 Planctomycetota bacterium
CGCTCCCAGGCATTCCCAGCTCGGCCGGTGTCTTTTCCGAGCCGAGCTGGGGCTCGGCGTTCCCAGGCGCTTTTACTGCCACGACGCGCCCATTTTTTTCAGGTGATCATCCACACGAGCAGACAGCGCGGCGACTTCATCGATGATCTTCGGCAGCGGACTGTCATAGCGTTCCGCGAGTTGACGAATACTGCCAGTGAGGGTTTGCGATACGCGGTCGAGTTCGCCCTGCACTGCGGCGGCAATGGTCGCCAACCATTTGTCATCCACGACCAGGGTTTTGATCTCGTCTTCGCTGAGCTGGCCGTACTTGGCGGCGGCCTTTGCCATGAGGGCGTCTTGCGCGTCGGAAAGTTGCGTATTCACCGTGGTTTCTTGTTCTGCCAGAGCGAGGTAAGCTTGTAGCGCTGCGATTTCTTCGGCGTCTTCCCTGGGAGCGCCGAGCCCTAGCTCGGCTGGGGGTTTTTTAGAGCCGAGCTGGGGCTCGGCGTTCCCAGGAAAGGCACGCACGGGCGCGCCGTTCGACATCTCGCGCAATCGCGCGGCGACCGATGCCTTGGTCAGCTTGTCTTTATCGTTCTTGGCATCTTCCAACAGCCCACCTTCGCCACCGTGTTCCTCGGCCAGTTCTTCGATCTGCTGCGCGAGCGCGGCAACCTGTGCCTCCAGCGCATCGATGGCAACTTGGTCCTTGGCGTAATAGCGGGCGATGACCACCGCAGGTGGAATCAACTCGGTGGCGTATTTCTTTTTCCCAAGCGTGAAGTCGGCCTTGGTTTTACTCTTCTTGTTTTTGTCGTCGATGATCAATCGGGGTTGGGCGGCCTCGACCCAGCCATCGGCGGCGATCAAATAGCAATCGTCCTGCATGGTCTCCGTCCAGTAATCCATCAGATGCTGATAGACATCGTAACCGTCGAGCAACGGAGCTTTTTCAAAAGTGGCGAGCAACGATTCGGCGATGGTTTCAATGATGGCCTTGGGGTGGCCGTCCTTCGCAAAGCCGGTGAGCAGCGGCGTGGTGGCTTGCTTCCACTTGGCGAACAACTTGGTGGCGGTGGCATTGAAAGCGGTAAATTCAGCGTGGCCGAAGATCGCCGGTTTGATGTCGGCAACCGCCACGCGGAGCTGACTATAACCTGGACGCGCTGGTGCAAACAGCGCCGCGCGGACGGCGGGCAAAACTTTCCAATAGCGTTTAAGTCCATCCAGATCGCGCTCGGGAATGCCACCTTGCAGATGGCCGTTGATGTCCTGCAGATCCTCCGCCTCCGTGCTGTCGATGTAGCGCGGCAAGTTGAGATTATAGTCGTTCTTCGTTGCGGCGATTTCGCTAATTGGCACCAGCCGACTATACCCAGGCACTTCCATCTGTTTGCTAAACGTGTCGACGATACGGTGCAAATCTTGTTCACGCAGACGATTCTTGGGGCCATCTTTACGGAAACCTTTGGACGCATCGATCATGAAGATCGCGCCGGTACCGTTGGGACGCGCTGACGCACCGGCCTTATCCAGCACAATAATGCAGGCGGGGATTCCCGTGCCGTAAAATAAATTCGCTGGCAGACCGATGATGCCTTTCAGGTAGCCGCGCTGAATCAGATTCTTGCGGATG
>JANMYZ010000027.1:0-6845 GCA_031382605.1 Planctomycetota bacterium
ATTTCAAACCTACTTCAATCACGAACGACCCCATCAAGGCATCGGCAATCGCACCGTGCTTGGCTCCAGCGATGTGCCGACAGCGACGGGGAAAGTCGTTCAGATTCCCCGCGTCGGTGGCTTGCTTAAACATTATGAACGCGTGGCGTGACCAGAAACGAACTCGGACGCGAGCGGGGAAAATGCATGGAAATCGCCTGGAAAATCAAAGGAAAGGAATCGGGCACTACACCTTGGCGGTGAAGTGGTTTTCAGGTTTTTGCCAACTTCACTGCGAGCCGAATCGCTGATACCAAACTGCGATGCGTCGCCGTGCCTTGCCAGGCGATGTCGAAGGCTGTGCCGTGATCAACGGATGTGCGCACAATTGGCAAGCCGAGAGTCACATTGACACCGTCGTCAAAAGCCAGCGCCTTAAACGGGATCAAACCTTGATCGTGATATAAGCACACATGGCCGGCATAACGTTGGCGATTCATGGGTGTGAATGCGGTGTCGGGTGGCAATGGACCATCGCAGCTCACGCCACGGCGACGAAGTTCAGCGACGGCGGGAACCACCAGACGCGCTTCTTCATCGCCAAATAATCCATGCTCGCCCGCATGAGGATTTAGTCCGAGCACCGCCAAGCGCGGTTCGCCTTTGCGCAATCGCCGCAACGCATGCGCGAGTAATTCACCGGTGTGAACGATGCGTTCGACTGATAGAGACGCGGGGACGCTGGCGTACGCTTGATGGACCGTGACCAGCGCGACGGCGATGCGATGGTCGTACATCAGCATGATTTCGCCGGTAACGCCACAACGATGCGCCAACAATTCCGTGTGCCCAGGAAACGGCACGCCACCTGCTGCCAGTGCCTCTTTATTTAATGGACCCGTGACCATTGCGGCGAATCGCCCAGCACGACAGCCATCAATGGCGGCTTCGACCCAACGTGCAGCGTGCGCGCCGTTCTCTGCCTGGACTGTTCCTGGAATAACTTCGGCAGCGGCAAATTCCGGCGTCGGATCGATGATGTCACTAGGAACATCGAGCTGCAGTTTTTTTGCCACACGTTTCAGCAACGCACGACTGCCCAGTAAAAACGGCTGACATAGGCGGGTCACTGCTGGATCTTGCGCCGCCCGGAGCGCGATTTCCGGGCCTACGCCTGCGGGATCGCCAATGGTGATCGCGATCGCTGGCAATGGAGAACGCTGAGTACGGAGTTTGTTAGGCGGCATCGCTGACCCGGCCAAAGAAAATCATTCCCCCACCACCTGCACATCATCAAGCGTCCAACTTAGGTCGGTGATTTCGAGACGTAGTTGACTGCCGAGCGGAATGCGCGCCTCTTTGGTTTCATGAATGACACGATTATTGACCAATACCTGTAACGTATTTCCGCGACTGGCGAGACGAATCTTGAGCACGCCTTCAGGACGCGGTGGCTCCAGATTATCCCAGCCTTCAGCGGAATGAATCTTCAACACCACTTTGTCTGCTTCTATGCGCATAAGAAATTCTGCGACGTCAGCTTTCACGCAACTGATCACCGCTTGTCCGCTACCGTTACCCAACGTCATCGACATTGCGGCATTCCAATTTGCTCCACCGACCGGAACCGTGATGGCAAGGCCACAGGCTTCGGTCGCACTCCCGGTAAGTGCGCTGTCTTGAAGACGAACATCGCCTTGCAGGGTCTCAATGAATTGCAGATCTCCCAATTCATTAAACGTCAAAATCGCAGCCTCACGACCAAACAAGGCTTCACGACGACGCACCAACGCACCTTGGCTGAGCGCGGGATCGCTCATCAGTAATGTCCGCGCTTCCTCGGTTTGACCATTCAGCAACAGCACGGCACCTGCCGCCAAGGCCTCGTTGCCCTTGGCCTTCAGTAGATTTTCATGCGTCGATGGCCAATCGCTCCGCCACAGCACTTTTGCCGCTGCGGCTTCCTTGGTTAAAGTATCAAACTGCCGGTAAACACCGATCAAAGGCGAGCCCACGAACCACGGCTCCAGTTGGTGCGCAATTGCGGGCAGCGTTTCTGGCTGGCCCGCTTCAATCGCTTGGCGCGCCTGACGTCGCGCGGACTTAAGTTGCTGATCCAAGCGGGTAACCAATTCTTGGTAACGACTTTCAGCGTCACCGCGATTGATCATCAACGCACCATCACGCAAAACCCCAAGACGAGCCAAACGCGGCGCCACATTTATTGCGGTAGTCGCCGCCGGAAGTGCGGCAATCTGAGCACGATACCAGGCCTCGCCATCTAAGCGTAATTGCTCGCCTTTCAAACGCATGCTTTGAGCAAAAGCTCCACCCTCACTCTTTTTCATTTCCTCTTCGGTTCGCGCCAACAGCAATTCAGCGGCACCCCAATTACCTTGTTTCGCCAACCCATTGAGTTCGCCTTGGACGACCTTCCAACGTTCACCCGCCGCGCTGGCAGAGGACGTTGACTCTATCGGCATCGGCTGAGATGGCGTAGACGTTAAGCTCGTTTCCCTGGACGACGATGGAGCATGAGAAGATTCATTCGGCGTTTCTGCTCGGTGGCCGTGGTTATTCACCAACGTGTTCAACGAAATGCCGCTGAAGGAATAAGCAATCCACAGCACCACCAACAGCGTTATCCAGGTGACGAATTTGCGCACATGATTTTGCTGAACCCGTTCAGCACGAATCTGCTGGCGTTCCAAATTCACTGCCGCCTGCAACGCATGTTCCGTCGACGCAGTCCCACTCGCACGAACGCGCGGCGTACTCCTTGGCAGATTCTTCGCCACTATTTCACGTACCGCTCGCAGATCCGTCAGCACCTCTTCCATGCTCGCGTGCCGCCACTCGGGATTCTTCGACAGCATGCCGTGCAGCACTTCATCAATCTTCTTCGGCAATTCAGGAACCGTGTCGATGGCATTGGGAATCGGCTGTTCGAGCTGGGCTTTCAAAATCGCTTTGGGGCTATCGTCATCGAATGGCGGGTGCCCGGTCAGTAAGTGAAAACATACACAGCCAAGGCTGTAAATATCGCTCTTAGCTGTGACCGTCTCGCCTTTGGCACACTCGGGACTGAGGTACCACGGATTACTCAGTTGTCGCTTTTTTTCGCCCACTTTACCGCCGACTTTACCGCCGACTTTTTCGCCGGCTTTTTCGCCGGCATAGCGTCCTGATTTTAACACTGCTACCAAGCCAACATCGAGCAGCTTCACCTTGCCTTCAGCAGACAACATCACGTTCGCCGGATTCACTTCACCATGCACCAAGTCATTGGCGTGAGCTACCTGTAAGCCCGTGGCAATCTGTTCAGCGACTACCAACGCCAACATGACCGCTAAACGACCATCGCGAGTAATAAGGTCTTCGAGCGTCTCGCCCTCCACTAATTCTATACTGCACCACAAGACGCCGTCATCTTGGCCACATTCGTGAATCTGCACCACATTCGGATGCAGAATTCGACTCATCCGACGAGCCTCAGTCAGGAAGCGCTCAGCGAATTGCGGATCACGTTGCAATACCTCGGCGTTGAAAATTTTCACCGCTACTGGGCGCTTCAAACTTATTTGCTCAGCACGATACAGCGTAGCAATGTGGCCTACTGCGATCACCGAGATCAGCCGATAACCGGAAATTACACGATCGATAAAGGTCTTGGGGTCGACTGGAACCAACGTCGCCACGACCGCTGGAGTTTTCTCAACCTCCGCGACCACGTCAGAAAAAAAACGAACGCTGGCCTTACCAATGATAATCTGATCCCCATCAGCTAGCTTACGCGGTGAAAAAAGTTCCTCGCTATTGAGCGAGGTCCCATTCGCTGATTCCAGATCCTCCACCCACACCGTGCCGTCTGGTTTGGTGAACACCCGACAATGCCGACGACTGGCCTTGCCATCATCAATCTGCATGGCGTTGTCGCGATGGCGACCGAGCACCACCTCGCTGTTCGTCAACACCAGCTCTTTCGCTTGATAGACCAGTCGTGGCATGGGCGGGGATGCTACAACCGCAGCCAAACCTGCCAGAGGCCGAAACGTCAGGAAAATAGCAGAAACAGCATGGAGTGACGCCCCCTCTGGCTGCGGCTACGGCTGCGGCTGCGGCTGCGGCTAACGCCAACTGTCTGCCGCTACCATTCCGTCTGCATGCATCCTCAATTTTGCGTGTAGTATGTGTTGCACCTCCCAACAGTTGACTTCACCCTCGTCCAATGAGTTTGTCATCCATGAGCACCAAGCAGGCGCCCCCGGTCCCAGCGATTGGAATCCCGACCAAGTCGCCCATCTATAATGAGATGCGCACCCGCGATGGATTGCATCCCGATTATGTGCCGTTGGATGCGTGGCTGAAGCAGACTTCCGCCAAAGATTTGGAGCGCAAACACGCTGACGCCCAACGATTATTCAACCGCCGTGGCATCACCTTCGCGGTGTATGGTGAAAGCACTGAACGGCTGATTCCCTTCGACATCATTCCGCGCGTTATTTCATCCGCCGACTGGGAGGTGGTTTCTAAGGGCTGCATCCAACGCGTGCGAGCGCTCAATGCGTTTCTCGACGACATCTATCATGGGCGCCAAATTCTGAAGGCGGGCGTCATCCCCGAACAAGACGTGCTCGGCAACAAACTCTACAACACCGCGATGTGCGGTGTCGATGTACCCCACAAGGTCCACGCCCATATCGCTGGCGTCGACTTGGTACGTGTTGCGCCAACCACTTGGTATGTACTTGAGGATAATCTGCGCACACCGTCGGGCGTGTCGTACATGTTGGAAAACCGCGCTGCTCAACGCCGACTGCATCCAGAATTTTTTCTCCAGCAAAAGATCGAACCGAACGATCACTACAGCGATGTGTTGCGCACGGCGCTACGTGAATGCGCGCCTGCTGGTGTGACCAATCCCAATATCGCCGTGATGACGCCAGGGGCAGCTAACAGCGCATATTTCGAACATGGCTACCTGGCTAACCGCATGGGCGTGCACTTAGTCGAAGGACGTGATCTGTTTGTTGAAAAGAAAAAGGTCTATGCCCGCAGTGTCACTGGTCCGGTACAAATCGACGTCATTTACCGGCGAATCGACGACGATTTCCTTGATCCGCTCGTATTTCGCAAAGAGAGCGTGCTGGGCGTTCCAGGATTATTCGAGGCCTACAAAACAGGTAACGTCACGCTGACCAATGCCATCGGTAATGGTGTCGCCGATGACAAAGCCATTTATCTACACGTACCCGCAATGATTCGCTTCTACCTGGGCGAAGAACCGCTGCTGTCAAACGTGCCTACCTACAAATGCTCTGACCCCAGCGAACTTGCTTACGTGTTAGAACATCTGCACGAATTGGTGGTGAAAGAAGTTCACGGCAGCGGCGGGTACGGCATGCTGGTCGGTCCAGCGGCCACGGTTGAGGAAATCACAGCGTACAAAGCGCGCTTGCTGGCCGATCCATCTGACTTCATCGCGCAACCAACCTTAGCGTTGTCGACCTGCCCGACTTTTGTCGCGCAGGGAATTGCGCCTCGTCATGTCGACCTGCGGCCCTACGTGGTCAGTGGCAAAGATGTCACACTAGTTCCAGGAGCCCTGACGCGCGTCGCGCTCAAAGAAGGATCTCTGGTGGTCAACTCATCCCAAGGTGGTGGCACCAAGGATACCTGGGTCATTACGGAAGACGGCTAAGCCATGCTCAGTCGCATCGCTGGAAACTGATTGTGGTTGGCGCGCTATTTAGAACGTGCGGAAAATACCGCGCGTTTAATCGGCGTCGCGCACTGGCAATCCCTGCTGCCGGAATTTCACGGCGGCGATCCGCGTCCGTGGCATTGGCTGGTCGACGTGGCGGCGGATGACACCGCGCTCAGTAAAATGCCGAGCCATAATCCGGCGGATGCCGCGCTTGAATTATTGATCTGGAATCGTGAATACTATTCTAGCCTGTGGTCATGCTTGCGCTTTGTGCGCGAAAATGCTCGCACTGCGCGTTCGCGTCTGACCAACGCCATGTGGGAAGCGGCCAATACCACCTGGATCGAAGCGCGCGCGCTTGACCGCGACACCGTAGCCGCACGGGGCATCGACGACACCCTGGGTTGGGCGACGCATCGCTGCATGTGGATTCGCGCCACCATTCACGATTTGTTGGAAGACGACACCGCAGCGATCATCGCAGCGGGACGCGCGATTGAACGTTGCGACAACACCATCCGTGTTTTACGTGCCTTCGTCCCAGCGATGAAATTGCAAACAGCCACCAGCAGTAAACCCGGCACTGCAGGACATCGCCTGTGGGAGGCCATGCTCAGCGCCGCTAGCGTGCAGGACTGGTACCGAAAAATATACCCAGGCTTGGGCGATCTGACTTCCACCGTTGAATTGATTGCGCGTTATCCCCAGCAACCGCGCTCACTGGTTTTGTCAGCCAAAAAATTAGAAAAAGCGCTATCGCGCTTAGCTCCTGGCGGCCCCACGACAGCGCTGCAACGAGCCAAAGCCCTCGTTGCTGACATTGATGGTTTAGCCGTTGGTGCGTTGGTCGAAGACCCCGAACGCTTGTCGTCGTTGCTCATGCAATTGTACGGCATCAGTGACGCGATCGGTTACGAGCATTGCGGAGAAGCGCCACCCGGCCAGCAACAGTCCCAGACCTCGACCTAATTTTCTTTCCTCGTTATTCCCGTTATCCCAGGATATCCATGGCCCTGCGCGTCGCTCTTCATCACCAGACTCGATACGTCTATGACCGCCTGGTAAACCTCGGCCCGCAGGTCATCATCTCCGTCCTGCACCACACAACCGCACTCCGATTTCCAGCTATTCGCTGCGCATCGAACCACAGCCGCACTTC